>JAHWKC010000118.1 GCA_019348095.1 Pseudomonadota bacterium
GGCGCTGGCCGCTGCCGGCCGAAGGGCTGGCAAAGCTGGAAATGCCACGGACATTGGAGGTCCTGCTGAACGGGCAATCTGCCCGTATCGCCCTCCGTGAAGAAAACTAGCCCCTGGACCCTGACCGTGGCACTGGCTACAGCCCTGGGTGCGACCGCCACAGGCGCCAATGCCGCAACCGCGACCAGCGGGCTGGAAGCCGCACCGCCCAACGCCGGTGACGCGCTGGCGCGCGCCGCCGCGACCGCACAGACCTTGTACCTGGACGTGGTGATGGACGGTCGCGTGGTGCGGCCGCTGGTGCGCTTCAGGGTAACTGCCGGCAAGCCTTCGGTCGACCCCGCCGAGCTGTCCGCCTCGGGGTTGCTGCTTCCCGGCGGACTGGCGCTGGACGAGGAGGGACTGGTCGCGCTGCACGACATCCCCGGACTGGTATGGCAGTTGGACATGAGCCTGCAGCAGGTCCGACTGACCCCGGCGGCGAGCCTGCGCCCCACCCAGCACGTCGGATATGCCCCGCCTCCGGCGGTCATGGCCCGCCGCGATCATGGCCTGGTGCTGGACTGGGATGCCTACGGGCGCAGCTTCGATGGCCGCCAGACCCTGTCGCTGGGCACCGGCGCGCGCTGGTTCGGCCGGCTCGGCACGCTGGAGGTCGACGGCCTCAGCCGCGCCGGCGCAGGCGGCAGCGACGCGTACACGCGCCTGGACACGCGCTGGAGCTATTCCGACCCCGGCCGCATGACCACCTGGAGCGCCGGCGACGTGGTCTCCGGCGGGCTCGGCTGGACCCGCCCGGTGCGCCTGGGCGGCGTGCAGTGGCGGCGCGACTTCGGCGTGCGCCCGGACCTGATCGTCTACCCGCTGCCGCAGTTCAGTGCCGATGCGACCCTGCCGTCCTCGGTCGAGCTGTTCGTCAACAACGTGCGCCAGCGTAGCGAGGACATCGCGCCCGGTCCGTTCGTGATCAGCGATTTCCCGCGCCTGGTCGGCGCCGGCCAGGCCATGGTGGTGGTCACCGACGCGCTCGGCCGCAGCAGCCAGACCAGCGTGCCGCTGTACGTCGACTACCAGCGCCTGGCGCGCGGGCTCAGCGATTTTTCGCTCGAGGCCGGCGTGCTGCGCCGCGGCTTCGGAGTCGGTTCCAGCGACTACGGCGACGATCTGGTGGCCAGCGCGAGCTACCGGCGCGGCCTGCGCGACGACTTCACCCTGGAACTGCACGGCGAGGCCGGCCCCGGGCTGCAGCTCGGCGGCGCGGGCCTGGCATGGTCGCCGCTGGCCCGCTACGGGGTGGTCACCGCGAGCTACGCCCGTAGCCAGGGCGATAGCGCCGCTGCCGACCGCGGCGGCAACCAGTTCACCGTGGGCTACCAGTGGTTCGGCCAGCGCGCCGGTTTCGACGTGAACGCCCAGCGCGCCAGCGCCGACTACCGCGACCTGGGCACGCTCGACGGCGGCCGCCGGCCGCTGCGCGCGCAGGACCGCGCCTCGCTGTGGTTCGGCGTCCCGCGCGGCTCGCTGTCGCTGACCTGGCTGCGCTACCGCGACGCGCAGGACGTGCCCAGCCGCACCCTGAGTCTCGGCCTGAGCCAGAGCTACCGCCGGCTGTCGCTGTCGGCCAACGCGTTCAGGGACGACCGCGCCGGCCACGGCCTGTCGCTGACGGTCAGCCTGCCGCTGGGCGAGGACGTGTACTCCTCGTTCAATGCCGACCACCGGCGCGGCGATACCGACTTCAGCGCCAGCCTGCGCCGCAACGCGCCCTACCGCGGTGGCTGGGGCTGGCAGGCGCAGGCGCGCGACAACGGCGGCGGGCAGCTGTCGACCCGCTACCGCGGCCGCGCCGGCGAGGTCGAATTCGGCGTTGATCGGCTCGAGGGCCGCCACGGCGCTTACGCGCAGGGCCACGGCAGCCTGGTGATGATGGACCGGCAGACCTTCACCAGCCGCCGCATCAGCGACGCGTTCGCGGTGGTCTCCAGCAACGGCGTCGGCGACGTGCCGGTCCTGTACGAAAACCGGGTTGCCGGTCGCACCAACGACGATGGCTACCTGCTGCTGGCCGATCTGCGCGGCTGGCAGCGCAACCGCATTGCGATCGACCCCGACGGGCTGGGCGCCAGTCTCCAGGTGCCGGCGATCGAACGGCTGGTGACCCCGGCCGATCGCAGCGGCATCCGCGTGCAGTTCGCGATCGAACCGATCCGCGCCGCGACCCTGGTACTGCACGGGGCCGACGGCACGCCGGTCGAGCCGGGTAGCCGGGTGCAGCGCGATGACGGCAGCGAGGCGATCGTCGGGTTCGACGGCGAGCTGTGGCTGGAGCACTACGTCGATCGCGAGGTGCTGCGCTGGGGCCGGCGTGGGGCCGCCTGCAGCGCCGCCACGCCGGCGCTGCCGGCATCCGCGACGATGCCCCGGCTGGGGCCGGTCCGCTGCGCCGGGGAGCTTGCACCGTGAACGACCGCCGATGCCTGCTGCTGTTGCTGGCCGTGGCCGGCGCGCTCTGGAGCCCGGTCGCGCCGGCGCAGCAATGCCGCTTTGCCGGCAGCGGCAACGCCGAGCTGAATTTCGGCACCATCGACCAGCTGCCCACGACCGGCGAGGCGACTGCCGGGCAGTTCGACATCCGTTGCGATGACGTGCCCGCCGAGGGCGTGAAGCTCTGCCTGGGCATCGATGCCGGCACCGGCGGGGCTGGCCTGGACCCCCGGCAGATGCGCAGGAGCGGCGGCGCCGAGCAGCTCGACTACCGCATCACCCGCGACCCCGCCGGGGTCCAGCCGTGGGGACCGGTCGGCACCGCCGACAGTGCGGTGGTGATCATCGAGCGCTCCGCCGGGGGCTCCGGTTCCGCCGTGGTGCCGCTCTATGGGCAGCTGGTACCCGGCGCCAGCCCGGCGGCCGGGGACTACCTGAGCGGACTGACCGCGACCCTGGAGCAGACATCCAATCGGCAGGCCAACTGCAACTCCGGCAGGCCGGCCGACAGCATGCGCTTCGACGCGATCGCCAGGATCGCGCCGGCCTGCACAATCACCACCACCAGCCTGGTTTTCGCAGCCACCAGCCGATTGCAGGACGACCAGTTCGGCACCGCCAGCATCAACGTGCAGTGCCCACTTGGAGTGCCCTACAAGGTCGGCCTGAACGAAGGGCTCAACGGCCTCGGCGGCAATCCCCCGGCCAGGAGAATGGTGCATGGGCAGACCGGCAGCGATTACATCCGCTACGACCTCTACCGCGACAGCGCCTACACACTGCCTTGGGGCTCTGTGGCGTCAGGCAATTTCGCCCAATCCATCGGCAGCGGGACACCGGCGGCGATGACGGTGTTTGGCGTGGTGCCCGCGGGCCAGGGGCCGCTGCCGACCGGCCGCTACAGCGACCGGGTCACGGTGACGGTCGAATACTGAACGACGGTGCCTGGCGGCCCAGCTTGGCACGGTTCCTGCGTCACCTAATCCTGCACCCAGCGGGGCAGGCGCCAGGCGCCGGTCGGAATTGGAACAGGGCCGACCATGCGCCCGCCGGGGAAGCCAGGGGCCGAATGTCGGGGGACATTCGGCCCCTTTTTTTTATGTCCGCGTTTTATGTCCCGGTGGCGCCGCTCCCCTGCAGGAGCGCCCCATGGGCACGATTCTCCGGAGATGCGCAGGAGTACCTGTGCAAGCCGGCCGATCGCACGCCGGTTCCCAATCGCGCCCATGGGGCGCTCCTACGAAAACGCCGCCTCGCGGAGCGGGCGGCGTTCGGTCAGAGCAGACAGGGCCGGCAAGGCGCCGGCGCTCGAGGAGGACGGAACAGGGGGGATCCGTGATTCCTCATCGAGCGCCGGCATGGACGCTTGCGGGCTGTCTGCCTTCGAGTTACGTCTAAATGCGACGCAACCGGTCAGCGGGTCCTAGGGTGCGTCCGCTCCGGCCCGGACGCAAGTGCCGGGGCGCCCGTCTCCGTGGTGGACTCAGCGTTAATCAACCTCGCGGTCACGCGTGGTCTCGTTGAGCCGGCGCATCCGATCGCCCAGTTCTGAGCGCGGTCGCGGAGCCGGGGCCTGCACCCGCGGGCGCGGCGCCGGCGCCACTGCCGGTCGTGCCGGCACCACGGGGCGCTGCCCCATCGGCCCGCCGTCGGCATGCTGGCGCCGGCGCAGCTCATCCAGGTCGCGCCACGGGGAGCGTCCGTCATCGTCGTTGCGCGGCGGGCGCGGGTCGGCATCGGTGTCCGGGCGCGGCACGATCACGATCGGCGGCCGATAGCCGGGGAGATACGGCCCATACGGGTAGCCGTAGTAACCGCCGCGGAAGCCATAAGGATAGCCGCCGTAAGACCGGCCGTAGTAGATCGAACTGTATGGGTAGCCGTAGCCGCCGTACGGGCCGTGGCCATAGCCGCCGTGATAGCGGTACTCGGTCCGGGGCTGGCCGTAGTAGTAGTCTCCGCCCGCGCCGTGGCGCTGGGCGTAGTCGCTGGTGACGCAACCGGCCAGCAGAACGGCGGTGGCGACGGCAAAAGTCAGTTTACGAATCATGGCGTTACCCCCAATGTGTACCGCCACAGTGTGCTCCCTGCGTTGAACTCGGCCTTAATTTCCATCCCAGTGGCGCCCGGACGCGGCGCCAGCTCGCTGTTTCCAACCGCGGCCGGCGGCACCAGGTGGCGCGCCCGGGCACTCCGGTGCGCTAGGCTCCGCCAATGAACGACAGCACCCATCCTGCTCCCACGCCCGCGCCGCCGGGCTTCGACGACGTCCTCGCCGCCGCCGCACGGATCGCCCCGCATGCGCACGCCACCCCGGTGCTGCGGTCGCGCGTGCTCGATGCGCTGGCCGGCTGCGAACTGCACTTCAAGTGCGAGAACCTGCAGCGCGGCGGCGCGTTCAAATTTCGCGGCGCCTGCAACGCGATCTTCTCGCTGGGCGAGGAAGAGGTGGCGCGCGGCGTGGTCACCCAGAGCTCGGGCAACCACGGCGGCGCGGTCGCCCTGGCCAGCCGGCTGCGCGGCACCCGCGCCACCGTGGTCGCGCCGCGCAGCACGCCCAAGGTCAAGCTGGCCGCGATCGAGAGCTACGGCGGGCGTGTGGTGCCCTGCGACACCACCCAGGCCTCGCGCGATGAGATCACCGCGCAGGTGCTGGCCGAGACCGGCGGCGTGCTGGTGCATCCATTCAACGATCCACGGGTGATCGCCGGCCAGGGCACCGCCACCCTGGAGCTGCTGTGCAGCGCGCCAGGCATCGATGCGGTGATCGCGCCGGTCAGCGGCGGCGGCCTGCTGTCGGGCAGTGCCATCGCCGCGCATGGGCGCGGTCGCGACATCGACGTGTTCGGCGCCGAGCCGATCGGCGCACGCGACGCGCACGATTCGCTGCGCAGCGGCGAGCGGATCACCGGCCGCGTCGCGGACACGGTCTGCGACGGGCTCCGCGCCGAACTGGGCACCCTGACCTTCCCGATCCTGCGCGAGCACGTGCGCGAGATCCTGCTGGTCGACGACGCGCAGGTGGTCGCCGCGATGCGGCTGCTGTGGGAGCGCATGAAACTGGTGGTGGAGCCCTCCGGCGCGGTGCCGCTGGCGGCGGTGCTGGCGCATCCCCAGCATTTCGCCGGTCGCCGCGTCGGGATCATCCTGTCAGGCGGCAATGTCGACCTGGATGCGCTGCCGGCACTGTTCGGTCGATCCGGCTGAAACGACCCTTGTAGGAGCGGCTTCAGCCGCGAAAAGCCAGGCGCCGGGCCGCCCTCCCGATTCGCGCGAAAAGACACTCGCGAGCTTGCGGGGTCGGCGAGACACGATTCCGGTTCGCGGCTGAAGCCGCTCCTACAGGGGTGGTGGTGGCGGAGCTGGAGCAGCGCTGTTGATGTCGGCCAGCCGGTGCAGGCCTTCGCCCAGCAGCAAGCGGGTCACTGCGGCGCGCTCGGCAAGCGGACGGGCTTGCAGTTGCTCCAGCAACCAGCCGAGTGAGCGACAGCGCGCGTCCTGCGCGCTGCCGTTGAGGCCGGCGGCGAAGCCGTCGTTGATCAGTGCGGCACGCACGCCGGCGGCCTTCAGGGCCTGCCGCGCGGCGGGTTCATCGTAGGGCTGCGGCGGATGCTGGGCCGCGCCGATGAAGACCTCTGCCAGCGCGTTGGCGAAATCCTGGCGGCTGGCCGGCCCCAGCCGCGAGGCGGTCGCGTTCAGTCCGGCCAGGCTGCGGTCGGCCTGCGGATCGAACAGCGCGCACAGCGCCTGCGCCTCGTCGGGCCGCTGCGCACTGCGGTGCACCGCCTGGAACAGGCGATCGACCGCCGCATCCGGCGCGCGCCGCAGCAGGACCTCGCCATCGGCGGCCAGCAGCGCCGGATCGAAGCCCCAGCTTTGCGACGGCCTGCCCTGCGCTGGCACGTCCTGCAGCGGCGCAGGCGGCGTCTGCGCAAGGGCGGCCCCGGCGCAGCCGCACAACGACAGGATCAGCAGCCAACGGCGTCCGGCGGCGGTGGGCTTGTGCATGGTGATACCGGTGGAAGAGGGTGCCTGAGAATCTAGCCCGGACCTGCTGAACCGGACATCTGCGCGCGCCCCGGCCGCTGGCTCAGGCGCCGCGATCACCGCGCAGTTCGCGGGTGGCGCGCGGATCGCCGGCCGCGGCGCGCGCGGCGACCCAGCTGAACAGCACGATCCCGACCATCACCACGCCGGCGCCCAGCAGCGTTCGACCCTGCGGCCAGGTCTCGCCCAGCCACAGCGCACCGAACAGGGTCGCGAACAGGCGCTGGAAATGGCCGTTCACCACGTCGAAGGCGGCGAGGAGCCGCTCGCGTCCCTCCCGGTTGAGGCTGCCGATCGCCTGGCGCAGGCGCTTGATGGCCTCGACGAGGTCGTCGCGCTCGGCCGCGATCCCGGCATGCTTGGCGTCGAGCTCCGCGAGCTCCTCCTCGGCGCGCAGGTTCACGGCGCCCAGGCGCCCCC
>JAHWKC010000119.1 GCA_019348095.1 Pseudomonadota bacterium
GAAGCCGAAGCGCTGGCCGCGGCCAACAAGCGCAGCCGCAACATCCTGCGCAAGGTCGAAGGCGAACTGCCCGGCGCGATCGATGCGGCATTGCTGGTCGAGGACGCCGAGCGCGAACTCGCCGCCGCGGTCGACGCCGCGATCGCCGATACCGATCCGCTCCTGGCCGCGCGCGATTACGTCGCGGTGCTGGCGCGCCTCGCGCGGCTGCGTCCGCAGGTCGATGCGTTCTTCGACGCGGTGATGGTCAACGCCGACGACGCCGCGGTGCGCAACAACCGGCTGGCGCTGCTGAAACGCCTGAGCGACCGCCTCGGCAGCGTGGCCGCGATCGAGCATCTGTCGATCTAGCCCGATCGTCGGCAAGTGGCTCGCGACAGCGGCCGAAGCAAGAGCAAATCTCCCCCGGCCCCTCTTTTCCAAAGAGGGAAGCTAATCGGCACGGCCTCGCTTTGGCCCCTCCTTTGAAAAAGGGGCGGAGAGGATTTGCTCCCGCCGCGTTCGCAATCGGCCAACCGTTAATCGGCCTTTGACGCCGCCCCCCGTATCCTGCGTGAATGCGCCTCCCCCGCCGCACTCTCGCCGCCGCCGCGCTGTGCCTGCTGGCCCACGGCACGGCGCATGCGGCGCAGGTCGGCAGCGTGGAGATCGTAGGGCTCGACGAGCCCATGACCGAGAACGTGCGGCTGTCGCTGTCGCTGGTCGAGGCGGTCGGCACCGAGGTCTCCGCGCGGCGCCTGGCCTATCTGATCCGCGAGGCCAACGACGAGGCGCGCGAGGCGCTGCAGCCGTTCGGCTACTACGACCCGCAGATCTCGGTCGAACGCACGCGCGACGGGGCCGCCACCGGCGTCACCATCACGGTGGTTCCCGGCCAGCCGGTCACCGTGCGCCGCGCCGACATCGCGATCATCGGCGAGGGCAACCGCGACCGCTACCTGCGCGAGGACCTGGCCGAATTCGAGCCGCAACCCGGCGAGGTCCTCGACCATCGCCAGTACGAGGCGAGCAAGATCGCGATCACCCGCAGGCTGGCCGAGCGCGGTTATTTCGATGCCGGCTTCGCCAGCCACCGGGTCGAGGTGACGCGCGCCGAGCACGCCGCCGACATCGACCTGGTGTGGGAAAGCGGGCAGCGCTACGACATCGGCCCGATCAGCTTCCAGCAGACCCCCGACCCGGTCGTGCGCGAGGACCTGCTGGGGGAACTGGTGTACTGGGACACCGGCAGCTACTACCACCAGGGCAAGCTGGACCGCCTGCGCGAATCGCTGACCGGGCTGGACTACTTCGCCGTGATCGATATCGAGCCACGGCCGGAGGCGGCGATCGGCAATGACGTGCCGGTCACGGTCACCCTGACCCCGGCCAAGCGCGACATCTACACCGCCGGCCTGAGCTACGGCACCGACAGCGGCGCCGGCGTCCGGCTCGGCGCCGAGCGGCGCTACGTCAACCAGCGCGGGCACAAGGCGCTGGTGCAGCTTGATTACGCGGAACGGCGCCGCACCCTGACCCTGCAGTACCGCATCCCGGCGTTCGCCTGGCTCGATGGCTGGTACACCTTCAGCTCCCAGGTCGCCGAGGAGCAGAGCGAGTACATCGACACGCGCCGGCTGGAGACGGTCGCCAGCCGCAGCGGCGAGATCGACCGGCACTGGACCGTCATCGCCTCGCTGCATGCACTGCGCGAGCGCTGGGACTACGTGGTCGCCGACGACGAAGGCACCCTGGTCGCGCCCGACTACCGCTACGCCACCTTCACCTACCCCTCGTTGCGCGGCGAATACGTCGAGGCCGACGACCTGGTGTTCCCGCGCAACGGCCGTGCCGCCACGATCCTGCTGCGCGGCGGGCTGGAGGGGGCCGGCTCGGACGCCGACTTCGGCCAGGTCCATCTCAGCGCGCGCTGGTATCGCGGGCTCGGCGATAGCAGCCGGCTGATCACCCGCGGCGAGCTGGGCCGCACCTTCACCGACAACCTGGTGGACATCCCGCCGAGCCTTCGCTTCTTCGCCGGCGGCGACCGAAGTATCCGCGGCTACGCCTGGCGCGAGGTCGGCCCGCGCGTCACCGGCCTGGACGGTGAGCAGTACGCGTTGGGCGCGGAAAACGTGGTCACCGCCAGCGTCGAGTTCGAGCACTATTTCAGCGACCTGTGGGGCGCGGCGGTATTCGTCGACAGCGGCAGCGCGTTCAACCACGACGACCCGGACTGGCGCACCGGTGTCGGCGTCGGGCTGCGCTGGCGCTCGCCGGTCGGGCCACTGCGCCTGGATATCGCGCGCGGGCTGGACCGGCCCGATTCCGGTTTCCAGCTGTATCTCGCTATAGGCGCGGACCTCTGAGGTGCCGCCATGAATATCCGCCATGAACCAGCCGCCATGAACACGCCGCCATGAACCGGCCCGCACCGCATCCGCGCCAGACGCCTGGGGCCGGGCCGCCCCGGCACAAGCACCCGCGCCTGCGCCGGTTCGCGTGGCGCGGCGGCATGGCGGCCGGCGTCCTGATGGTGCTCGCGGCCGGCTTGCTGTACTGGCTGCTGGGCACCGGCGGCGGCCGCGACGCACTGCTTGCCCAGATCGTCGCGCGGTTGCCGCCCGGCGCCAGCCTGACTTGGCGGCAGGCCGAGGGCCCGGCATCGGGACCGCTGACGCTGCGCGGGGTGCGCTTCACCCACGACGGCATCGAGTTCACCGCGCAGCGGGTCACCCTGGACCCGGCGCTGTGGCCGCTGCTCGGGCGCACGCTGCGGCTGGATGCGCTGCGCATCGAGCAGGCGACGCTCGCGCTGCCCGAACGCGACGAACCATTCGAGCTGCCGCGCTGGCCCGAGGTGCTGCCCGACATCGCGCCGCCGCTGGCCCTGCGCGCGGACGACATACGCATCGACGGCTTCCACGTGTTCGATGCGGCCGGCGAAACCACCATCGATGTGCGCACCCTGCGCGGCGGCGTGCACGCGCAGCCGGGCCGACTCGACATCGAGCAGCTCCAGGTCGACAGCGACCGCGGCCAATTCAGCGTGCACGGCTACTACCGGCCGGGCGAGGACTACCGCACCGACCTGACCGTGTCCGCGTTGCTGCCGGCGGCAGGCGGACGGACGCCGGCGCGGCTGGGCCTGGTCGCGCGCGGCGATCTGGCGCGCATGGACGTAGCCGTCGCCGGGGCGGCGCCCGGTCCGCTGCGCGGCTCGCTGGTGTTGCGTGGGCGCGACGAGCCGCGCTGGCAACTGGAGCTGGACGCCGACGCGCTCGATCCGGGGCTGCTCACCGGCGCCGACGCCCCCCCCAGCCCCACCCCGCTGGCGCTGCAGTTGCAGGCCGAAGGGGTCGGCGGCGATGCACGGGTGCAGGGCGAGTTCACCCGGGGCGAGTTCAGGGCGACGGTGCGGCCCTCGCGGCTGCGCATCGAGGACCAGGTGCTGGAGGTGCAGCCGCTGGCGCTGGAGCTGCTGGGCGGCCAGGCGACCCTGCGCGGCCGCGCCGACCTCAGCGATCCCGACGCGCGCCGGTTCCGGTTCGCGGTCAACGCGCGCGGGCTGACCTGGGGCGGCGCGCAAACCGCCGCCGGCACCGCCACCGCGGCGGCCGGCGAGCGGCCGGTCATCGTCGCCGATGCCGCATTCGGCCTGGCCGGTACGCTGGCGCAGTGGGCGGTGATCGGCGATGCCACACTCGCCCGCGCAGGTGAAGTGGCGCAGTTGCGAGTCGATGGCCGCGGCGATGCCGAGCGCCTGGTCTTGCGGACGTTCGAGGCGACAATGCCGACCGGCACGCTGGACGTCGGCGGCGCGGTGGCGTGGGCGCCGACGCTGGGCTGGGAGCTGCAGGCGCGCCTGGCCGGCTTCGACCCGGGCTATTTCGCCGCCGGCTGGGACGGCGCGATCAACGGCGAGCTCCGCTCCGAAGGCCGCACGCGCGATGACGGCGGGCTCGATGTGCGGCTCGATGCGCCGCAACTGCAGGGCCGACTGCGCGGGCGCCCGCTCGAGGGCCGCGTGCGGTTCGGCATGCGCGGGCCGGGCAGCGGCCAATCCCTGAGCACATACGAAGGCGAGATCGCGCTGTCGCTCGGCGACAGCCGCATCGAGGCACGTGGCACGGTCGCCGATCGGCTCGACATCGACGCGCGGCTGACGCCGCTGCGACTGGACGACCTGCTGCCGGACGCGACCGGCAGCGTGCGCGGCACGCTCGGTCTGACCGGCACGCGCAGCGCCCCGACCCTGGCGGTGGACCTGGCCGGCAGCGACCTGCGTTACGCCGCCTACGCGGCCGAGACCTTCAGCCTGGATGGCCGGCTGCCGTGGCGCGGCGACGGCGGTGCACTGGCGCTGCGCGCCACTGGCCTGCAGCTGGGGGTCGCACTGGACGTACTCAGCGTGGAGGCGCGCGGCGCGGTCGAATCGCTGCAACTGGAGGCCGACGCGCGCGGCGAGGTCGGCGCGCTGTCGCTGTCCGGGGATTTGGTCAAGCGTGACCTGGCCGGGCGCGGCCAAGCCTGGCAGGGCACGCTCGCATCGTTGCAGCTGGCGCCCGCACGCGGCGCGGCCTGGACGCTGCAGGACCCGGCACGATTCAGCTGGAGCCCCGCAACCGCCCCCGGGGGGGCCTTCAGCGGCACCCTGAGCGAAACCTGCCTGGCGCCCGGCGCCGGGACCAGTGGCGCACTCTGCCTCAGCGCCGACTGGCCGCGGCGCGGGTTCGATATCGAAGGCGCCGGCCTGCCGCTGTCGCTGACGCAGGCCTACCTGCCCGCGCGCGGCGACGGCCAGCCGTGGCTGCTGAGCGGCGAGGTGGCGATCCAGGCGCAGCTGCGGCCGCTGGGCGATGCCTGGCGCGGCGAGCTGGCGCTGAGCTCGTCCGCCGGCGGATTGAAGTTCAGCCAGCGCGAGGGGCGCGAACTGCTGCGGTATTCGGACCTGTCACTGAACGCGAGTTTCGATCCGCAGCGGCTGCAGGCCGAGCTGGGCGCGACGCTGTTCGATGACGGCCGGATCGAAGCCCGCCTCGCCACCGGCTGGGAACCCTACGCGCCGCTGATCGGCGAGTTCGTGCTGGACGCCGACGAGCTGACCTGGATGGAGCTGCTGTCGCCGGACATCGTCGAGCCGCAGGGCCGCCTGCAGGCGCGCGTCGGCCTGTCCGGCACGCGCGCGCAGCCGCTGATCGATGGCAATGCGCAGCTGAGCGGGTTCACCGCCGAGGTGCCGGCGCTGGCGATCGTACTGCGCGACGGCAACCTCACCTTGGACGCGCGGCCCGACGGCACCGCGAGCCTCGACGGCAGCGTAGGCACCGGCGGGGAGGGCACGCTGCGGGTCGATGGCGTGCTCGGCTGGCAGGGCGGCGACGCTTCCGGTCAACGTGCGCCGCTGGTGCTGAACGTGCGCGGCGAAGACGTGCTGGTTTCCAACACCCGCGACCTGCGCGCGGTCATCAGCCCCGACCTGCAGGTGCGCTACGCCGCCGATCAGCCGCTGAGCGTGATCGGCACCGTGGGCGTGCCGTCGGCACGGATCGACCTGGAGCGGCTCGACCGCGGCGTCGCGCCGTCGCCGGACGTGGTGGTGCTCGATCCCATCGACCCGGAGGACGCCGCCACCACCGCCACCGCGCTGCGGCTCGACCTGCTGCTGGTGCTTGGCGAGTCGGTCGAGCTCAGCGGTTTCGGGCTGGAGGGCGGCCTGGACGGGCGGCTGCGGGTGCGCACCGCGCCGGGACGCGAGATGACCGCCAGCGGCCGGCTCGAGGTCGAGGGCGAATATTCCGCCTACGGCCAGGAACTGCAGATCACCCGCGGCCAGCTGAGCTGGTCCAACAGCCCGATCGCCGACCCGGTGCTCGATGTCCGGGCCGAGCGTTCGGTCGGCGAGGTCGTCGCCGGGGTCGAGATCAGCGGCCGCGCCAGCGCGCCGGAGGCCGAGGTCTGGTCGAACCCGGCGACCTCGCAGTCGGAGGCGCTGGCCTATCTCGCGCTGGGCCGGCCGCTGTCGCGCGTAAGCGGCGACGAGGGCCGCCAGCTCACTGCCGCCAGCGCCGCGCTGACCGCCGGCGGCGGCCTGCTGGCCTTCGCCAGCCTCACCTTCGATCCCCGTACGGGCGGGTCGGTGATGGTGGTCCCCCGCCGCATCGTGGGACGACGTGGCGGCACGACCTTCCACACACGGATCGACGGCCCCGACCTGGTCGACGACGTCGCCGAACCCGCCTCCACCGCCCGCCCGGAGCCCGTCCGCGACCGCGTGCGCTTCGCCGGCTCGTCGCTGCCCGACGTGCAGTGGCTCGACGCGGTCGCCCAGGCCGTCAAGGAGATCCAGACCGGCAACCTCGACAAGGTCGTGCTGGCGCGCGACCACGCCGTCTGGTCACACCACCGCCTCGACGCCCGGTGGCTCGCCGGCCGACTCTCCCGACGGTTCCCCGACTGCTTCACGTTCCTGGTGGACGCCCTGATCGGCGCCACGCCCGAACTCCTGGTCCGACGCACGGGGCGCGAGGTCGTGTCGGTGGCGCTGGCCGGCACCGCCCCGCGGGGCGCCGACGAACGCGCCGACGAGCAGGCAGGGGCAGCCCTGCTGGCCTCCGACAAGGACCGGCGCGAGCACGACTACGCCGCCCGGTCGGTCGCGGCCGCCCTCGAACCCGTCTGCGGCACCTCCACCGTCTCGCCCGAGCCCTTCCTGCTGCGGCTCGACAACGTGCAGCACCTGGCCACCGAGTTCCGCGGGGACCTGCGTGACGACACCTCGGTGCTGGCGCTGGTGGACCGGCTGCACCCGACGGCCGCGGTGGGCGGCACCCCGCGCGACGGCGCGATGGCCCTCATCCGTCGACTCGAGGGCATGGAGCGCGGGCGCTACGCCGGGCCGGTCGGGTGGGTGGCCGCCGACGGCGACGGCGAGTTCGGGATCGCCCTGCGGTGC
>JAHWKC010000011.1 GCA_019348095.1 Pseudomonadota bacterium
CGACCAACAACTCGTGGGGCGGCGGCGGCTTCTCGCAGGCCCTGCACGACGCGATCACCCGCGCCGGCAACGCCGAGATCCTGTTCATCGCCGCGGCCGGCAACAGCGGCGACGACAACGATGCCATCGCGAGCTACCCGTCGGGCTACAACAACGCGAACATCATCGCGGTGGCGGCACTGGTCAAGGACGGCACGCTGGCCACCTACTCGCAGTACGGCGCGACCACGGTCGACATCTGCGCACCCGGCTCGGGAGTCATGTCGACCGTTCCCAAGAGCTCCAAGGGCAAGGTGATTTCCGGCTACGCCAGCTACAGCGGCACCTCGATGGCAACCCCGCACGTGGCCGGCGCTGCGGCGCTGTACAAGTCCAGCCACGCGGGCGCGACCGCTGCGGACGTCAAGGCCGGCATCCTGGGCTCGTCGGTGGCGACGGCCTCGTGCAACGGCAAAGTGGTCAGCAACGGCCGGTTGAACGTCAGCGGGTTCTGATCGAGAAGCGCGGGAGAAAGGTCCGGGTGGCACCGGGCCTTTCTCCCATTGCCGGTTGCCATTGCGTGCTCACCCAGACGCCAATTGGCAACCGCCTCCGCGGGCCCGCCACGGCCAGGCCCGGCTCACGATTCCAGCGCCGCAAGCACGCGTGTCACCACGCCCTCCAGGTCGGGCGTCCAGCGCAGCACCACGACGAGGTCGTGCTCGCGATCGATGTAGACGTAGTTGCCGCCGAAGCCGGCGCCCCAGAACGCCGATTCGGGCGCGGCGGGGATCGCCTCGCGCCCGGTGTTGAGCCACCACAGATAGCCGTAGTCCGGTTTCACCGGCGAGGGTTGGGTGGCCTTTTCGATCCAGTCCGCCGACAGCAGCCGCCGCTCGCCCCATTGGCCGTTGCGCAGCATCAGCAGACCGAAGCGCGCGTGATCGGCGGTGCTGATGAACATGCCGCCGCCGAAGTGGCCGCCGCCGGACACCGACTGCATCTGCAGGCCATCCAGGGTGACCCAGGAATTCTCGTAGCCATGCCAGCGCCACGTGGTCGAGGCACCGATCGGGTCCATGATGCGGGTCTTCAGCACGCGCGGCAGCGGTTCGCGCAGCACCTCCAGCAGGCCGAACGCCAGCAGGTTGATGCGCACGTCGTTGTACTTGTAGCGCGTACCCGGCGCGTGCAACGGGCGCTGCGACGGGTCGTCGCCTTCAGGCCGGTCGGCCCAGTCGTGCACCTCCCACAGCTCCCCGCTCCAGTCGGAGGTCTGGTGCAGCAGGTGCGTCCAGGTGATCGCGGCGTTGTGCTCGCCCTCAAACCACGGCCCGGGCACGTAGCCCGCCACCGCATCGTCGACCGAGTCGATCAGTCCGTCCTGCACCGCCAGTCCCGCCACGGTCGACAGATAGCTCTTGACCACGCTGAAGGTCATGTCGACGCGATCGGTGTCGCCCCACTCGGCCACGATGCGGCCGCCGCGCAGGATCATGCCGCTGGCCTGCGCGCGGGGGATGACCGGGCCGAGGATGCGGTAGTCCGGCTCGCTGCGGCCGAAGGACTGCTGCAGCACCTCGCGCAGGTCAGCCGGCTCCACCTTGGCCTTGCTCTTCGCGTACTCGATCGCCGCGGCCAGGGCGGCCGCGTCGAAGCCCGCCGCGGCAGGTGCCTGTCGCTCCCACTCATGCGGTGGCGGGACGTAGTCGGCAGCGAGCGCCGGCGTGCACAGCAGCAGGGCCGCGGCGGCAAGGACGGCATGTAGGAAGCGAGGCATCGAATGGCTCTCCGGTTGGGTTGTGCGCAGCATAGCCGGAGCGCTGCGATGGACGCCGCACAGGCGTTGCCGGGTTTTCGGTTTCCGTGCCTGCGCGACGCACGGCGAGGTACATCAGACATTCATGGAATCAGGGCGAAACCACGCCCGCATAACGGTGATCCTGCGAGGCTGGTGTCGTTCCAATGAACGTCCACCCGGTGCCTGCGCGCTTCCGCTCGAGCGAGCGAGCAGGGCAGGCCTGACCCCAGGAGAACCCATGAGCACCCAGAATATCCGCGACGAAAAAATCGAGACCATCAACGAGCTGCTTGCCGTGACCCGCGACAGCGCCGAGTTCTACGAGGACGCCTCCACCAAGGCCCGCAACCCGCAGTTGCAGTCGCTGTTCAAGGACATGGCGCAGTCCAAGAACAGCCTGGTCGGCGCGATGTCGCGCGAAGTCAAGGCCGAGGGCGCCACCCCCGACACCGACGGCACCTTCCGCGGCACGTTGCACCGTATGTACGGCGACGTGCGCGGCAAGATGGGAAGCGACGACTACGGTTACGTGGCGCAACTGGAGGAGTCGGAGGACCGCATGCTGCACGCTTTCAACGAGGTGCTGGAGGACAAGGACGCGCCAGTGGCGGTCAAGGACGCCGTGCGCTCGTTCCTCCCGACCGTCAAGCAGCAGCACGACACCATGCGTGATCGCAAATGGGCAATGGATGCCACCAAACACTGATAGGCAAAGGCGAAGAAGCAGGCAGGTGATGCAACGCCGGTCGGGGCCTCCCCTGGACTTGCGTGGTGACCGGCGGAGGCGCCGGAGCGGCGGCGCACGATCACCGTGGCACGCTCTAGCGTGCGTTTCATGTCCGGCGCCAGGTCGTAAGCGACATCGCCGGGGAGGGCGCGCCGCTATCGGTTCGCGCAGTTGGGATCGGCAGCGGGATGGCAGGCACGCATTGGTTCATCCTGCTGGACGGCCGCTCGCCGGACCATTCTGGCGAGGGCCGCATGCGGCTCCTGGACGGCGGCCCGCTGTTCTGTCTGTGCCTTGAACGCGCGGAGCCGGGACCCGATGTGTCATTGTGCGGCGCTCCTCCGCGCGTAGTTCATTGCGCGCTGGACGGCCGACCAAAGCGGCGCAACGGGACAGGCGGGTCATGATCAACAACGACGTACTGCGCAGCATCCGCTACATGCTCGATCTGAGCGACGGCAAGGTGGTGGAGATCATCCATCTGGCCGATGCGGATTTCCCGGTCGGGAAGGCCGACGTGCAGGGCTTCCTCAGGAAAGACGACGAGGCCGACTACCTCGAGTGCAGCGACCGGGTGCTGGCCCACTTCCTTGACGGGCTGGTGATCCACTGCCGCGGCCGGGATGACAGCCGGCCGCCGCGGCCGGTGGAAAAGCGCGTCACCAACAACGTGGTGCTGAAGAAGCTCCGGGTCGCATTCGAGCTGAAGGACGTCGACATGCACCAGGCGTTCGCGGACGCCGGTTTCCCGATCTCCAAACCGGAACTGACCGCGCTGTTCCGCCAGCCGGGGCACAAGAACTTTCGCCTATGCGGCGACCAGCTGCTGCGCAATTTCCTCAAGGGGCTCACGCTGCGTGTGCGGGGGCAGTAGAAGCGGCGATTGGCAGCCCCGATGCCGAGCCCATCCGGGCTTCCTCCAGTCGAGTCCGATCATGCCCTGACGGAACGACGTGCCGGCATACGCAGACGCAGTAGGACGACCGGACTGTGGTCGGTGATCCGCGCCGCGCCGCCGGGCACCGCGGCATCACGTTGATCCTGGCTATGCTCGCCGTGATCCCGGACAGGAGCGGCCGATGAAATGGCGGCGCGCGCGGCGCAGCAGCAACGTGGAGGATCGACGCGGCGCCCGCCCGGGCGGACTCGGCGGCGGCATCGGCCGGTTGGGCCTGGGCGGGGTGATCGCGGTGCTCGCCATCGGCCTGCTGCTGGGCCGGAGCCCGATGGAGATGCTTGGCCTGGTGGGCCAGCTCGATGGCGGTCAGCAGGCCGGCGCGCCTGCGGCGGGTCCCGGCGAGGACGACGAGTCCCGTCGTTTCGTCGAGGCGATCCTGGGTGAGACCGAGGACGTGTGGGCGGCCCATTTCGCCGCCAGCGGAAACCGCTACCAGCCGCCGGTGCTGGTGCTGTTCACCGGAAGGGTGACCTCCGCCTGTGGCAGCGCCACCGCCGCGGTCGGCCCGTTCTACTGTCCGGAAGACCGGCAGGTGTATATCGACCTGAGCTTCTTCCAGGAGATGCAGCGCAGCCTCGGTGGCGGCGGCGATTTCGCCGAGGCGTACGTCATCGCGCATGAAGTGGGGCACCACGTGCAGCACCTCACCGGCGCTACCCGCCTGGTGGGCCAGGCGCGGGCCAGCGGCCGGGACGTGGCGGGCGCCGACGGGCTGCTGGTCCGGCAGGAGCTCCAGGCAGACTGCTACGCCGGCGTGTGGGCCCACGCCGCGCAGCAGCGCCACGGCTGGCTGGAGCCTGGCGACATCGAGGAGGCGTTGGCCACCGCCAGCGCGATTGGTGACGATCACCTGCAGCGCGAAGCGCAGGGCACCGTGGTGCCCGACTCTTTCACCCATGGCACCGCTGCGCAGCGAACCCGCTGGTTCCGTAGCGGGTACGAGCATGGCGATCCTGGCCGCTGCGACACCTTCGCCGCGGACCGGCTGTAGCGCCGCAATATCCGGTATGGGCGGAGGAGGGCGAGCAGGGCGTACGGCTTGCCCTGCCGCGGCTCAGGCCGAATAGCCGGGCCCGATGATCGCCGCCACCGGCGTGATCCGGTTGGCAGGAAAGCCGGACTGCTGCGCGTGCTGCTGGATCAGCTGCTCGCTGGGTGCGTCGTAGATGCAGTAGATCCGGTCGCCGGCGACGTAGCTGTGTCGCCACTGGATCTCCGGGCCGAGGGTTTCCAGCACCGCGTTGGATTTCTGGGTCGCCTGCCGCAGGTCCTGCGGCGTCATCGCGGACGCGCCGGGGATATCTCTCTCAATGACGAACTGTGGCATGGCGCGTCTCCGCTCGGAGCGGTTATACCGGCACGTGCTTTCGGCCCGGCCGGAAGGGGTGGGCGGCTAGCCGGGCGAGGAGGGCGAACGCAGCATCGATGCAGCCGCGGTCTTGACCTTGGCGTGCATGCTGATCGCATCCGCGGCCGAGGAGTCCTTCCATTGTTCGTAGTCATCGTCCAGTTCGGCCAGTTCGGCGGCACTGAACGATTGGCGGATGGCGTCGAACATCGCGGTCTCCTCTTCCTTGGCATGGTGCTCGATCATCTCGCCGAACACCTTGACCGACCCGGCGAACTGGCGCGAGTCGACGTCCGCGGCGTGGATGTCGGGCAGCACCGTCAGCTCGACCGCGCGGTGTTCCTGCATCGCTTCGGCGTGCAGCAGCAGCTGCTCGTGGTCGGCGCGATCGGCGAAGGCCGGGTAGAAGACCTTTTCCTCCCATTTTGCGTGCGGGATCAGCGCTGCCTCGATCTTGTGCAGCAGGTCCTCGCGCGTGTCGGTGTCGTCATCGGCGGTGGCGTTGATCTGCTTGAACAGGCTGCGGAGCTCGTCGTGCTCTTGCTTCAGGGTAGTCAGGATGTCGCGCATGGTCCGGTCCTATCGTGGGCGGACCGACATTGCACGCCCGGTGCTGTCGTTCGGCCGTGAAACGCGCCAGCGCTCTACTCCTCGACCACTGCGATGTCCCAGGCCGCATCGCCGTAGGTGTAGAGCAGGCAGGGCTGCTCGGAGACGCAGGTATTGCCGTGTTCGGCGGCGGCGGGGACGTACCAGTGGGTGCCCGCCTCCATCTCCGCCGGCTCGACCTTGCCGGCGTAGGGATTGCTCAGCCGGCCTTCCAGGACGATGCCGTTGTACGGACTGGAGTGGGTATGCAACGGCGCGGACGCCCCCGGCTCGAAGCGCACGAACTTGCCGTGGCGCCCGCTCTGCCAGTCGCCGTAGGCCGGGGCGAATGCCACCCCCGGTATCATCTGCGTCCACTCCAGGTCGCGGCGGGTGAGCATCGCCGCATCGCCGCATCGGTGGGCGCTGCAGGCGCTGGCGTGTTGGTGTTGAAGATGTCGCGATGCAGCTTCCACTCGCCGTTCTCCAGCGTCCAGATCACCACGTACTTGCCCCGGTCGATCACCTGCTCGCCAGCACCGTGCAGCGTGTAGCGGCCGACTTCGGTGGCGCGATCGCCATGGGTGTCCAGCTCCAGCGTTTCCAGTTCGACCCTCTCGATCCCTGCCTCGAATGCCGCCCGCCAATACGCGGCGATCGCCTGATGGCCGGCGATGGCGTCGCTCCCGGTTGGCAGGACCTGCCCCTCGCGGCTGTAGAGGCTGGCCATGCCGTCGGGGTCGGTGCGGGCGAAGGTCGCCTCGAAGTTCCGGTTGGCGGCTTCGATTGCGGCGTGGGCGTTGGTGTCTGCGCGGCTATCGTCATGCGCCAGGACCAGCGGCGAAACAGCGATGAGGAGCAGAAGCAGCGGAAGTCTCATGGCGGCGCTCGATCCTGAATTGGATGTGAAAAGCCGTTGTATTGCCCGTCATGTGAAGCCTTAGTCAAGCCCGCCACGGCCCAGCAAAAGCCGGCCAGACGCAGGCATTCCGGCCGTCGGCCAACCCCTGCGGGGACAGCGCGGCTTCCGTAGAGCCGAGCTTGCTCGGCTTCGCGCCAACACCAAACGTCCGTTGCGGCGCGGCGGCGACGCAAACCGATAGCGCCGCCCTTGCGCTTCCAGGCTGCGTCCTTCCGGCCACGACCGTGTCCTGCCATCGCCCCACATTGCGTTGCCCACCGCTGAGGCCCGATCCGGGCCGGCCTGGAGCATGGCGATGGCACTGTCTCGGCGCACGTTCCTGAAAGCCCCGGCCGCGCTCGCGGCCACCGCCCTCCTGCCGGCCGGCCTGCTGGCCGCGGTCGAGGCCGAAACCCCGCCGCTGCCGGACTTGTCCGATTGGCACAGCGTCCGCGCGCAGTTCGACCTGGACCCCTCCAGCGCGCATTTCGCGAGTTTCTTCATCGCCAGCCACCCCGCCCCGGTGCGCGCGGCGATCGAGGGCTACCGCCGCGCCATCGACCGCGATCCGCTCCACGTGGTCGAGCAGGCGCTGTTCATGGGTCCCGAGGACAACCTGCCGCTGCGGGTGCAGACGCAGATGGCGGAGTACCTCGGCGCACGCCCTCAGGATGTCTGCCTGACCGGCAACACCACCACCGGGCTGGCGCTGGTCTACCACGGCTTGCCGCTGCGGCCGGGCGAGGAGGTGCTGACGACCACCCACGACCATTACTCGCACCACGAATCCATCCGGCTGGCGACCGAACGCGCCGGCGCGGGCATGCGCAAGGTTGCGCTGTTCGAAGACGCGTCCCGCGCCAGCACCGAATCGATCATCGACGCGCTGCTCAAGGGCATCGGCCCGCAGACGCGCGTGGTCGGGCTGACCTGGGTGCATTCGGCCAGCGGCATCCGCCTGCCGATCCGCGAGATCGCGGCTGCGTTGCGCGCGCGCAGCGGCCCGCCGCTGACGCTGGTGGTGGACGGCGTACACGGCCTGGGTTCGACCGACGAGAACGTCGCCGACATGGGCTGCGACTACTTCTGCGCCGGCACCCACAAGTGGATGTTCGGCCCGCGCGGCACCGGTCTGGTCTGGGCCGATGCCGACAACTGGGCACGGCTGCGCCCGATCGTGCCGAGCTTCAGCGACTGGGACCAGTACCAGGCCTGGGAGCAGGGCCGCACGCCGACCACGCCCAACAACGCCAACCGGATGACGCCGGGCGGCTTCCACGCCTACGAGCACCAGTGGGGCACCGCCGCCGCGTTCGGCATGCACCGGCAGATGGGCCGCGCCCGCGTCGCCGCGCGCATCCGCAGCCTCAACGACCAGCTCAAGGCGGGACTGGCCGAGAACCCGAAGGTGAAAGTGCACACGCCGCGCTCGGGCGACCTGTCGGCCGGGCTGGTGGCGTTCGAGGTCGACGGGGTCGCCCCGGCCGACGTGGTCAAGCAGTTGCTGGACAAGCGGATCATCGCCAGCACCAGCCCGTACGCGGTCACCTACGCACGCCTCGCGCCGAGCCTGGTCAACACCCCCGAGCAGGTCGAGCACGCGGTACGTGCCGTACGCGAGATCTCCGGCTGAAGCCGCGCCAGGCGGCCTGGCGAAGCGAATGCCGGCACCGTCTCACGCCCTGAGACGCCGACCTGACAGCCTGTCGGCTCCCTCACCCGGAGCCACGCCATGACCCGACGCGCCGGAAGCGCCGACCTGCCGCTGCATGGCGGGCGGGTGCCGCGCTGGCTGGCCGACCGGATGACGCGGCTGGGGGCGGTGATGGCGCAGGCGATCGTGCACGAGTACGGCCGCGACGAGTTGCTGCGGCGTCTGGCGCATCCGTTCTGGTTCCAGTCCTTCGGCGCGGTGATGGGGATGGACTGGCACTCCTCGGGCATCACCACCAGCGTGATCGGCGCGCTCAAGCGCGGGCTCGCGCCGCTGTCGGGCGAGCTCGGCATCCATGTATGTGGCGGGCGCGGCCGGCACTCGCGCGCGACGCCCGGTGAGCTGGTGGCGATCGGCGAGCGCGTCGGTTTCGACGGCAATGCCCTCGCCGGCGCGAGCCGGCTGGTGGCCAAGGTCGACAGCGCGGCGGTGCAGGACGGCTTCGACCTCTACCTGCACGGCTTCATCGTCAGCGACGACGGCCACTGGGTGGTGGTGCAGCAGGGGATGAACGGCGAACGCAAACAGGCGCGCCGCTACCACTGGCTGTCGGAGGACCTGAAGAGCTTCGTCGATGACCCGCATGCCGCGGTCGAAGGCCCGGGGCAGGGGCGCATCGTCAACCTGGCCGACCGTCGCGCGCAGGCCTCGCGCAACGCGCAAGTGGAGTTGCTCGGATCGCTGGGGCCGGACCGGATCGCGCGGGAGTGGTCGCGGCTCGGTGCAGCGCCGGTGACGCCCCCGGCCGCTGCCTCGCCACAACTGGAGCTGATGCCGCACCTGGCCATGCCCGACCACCACGACGTGCGCGGCTGCGACGTGGTCACGCGCCGGCTGCACGGCAACCTGGCCGCGGCCGCGGCAAACGGCCCGCGCGACTTCACCGAGCTGCTGCAGGTGCCCGGCGTCGGCGCGCGCACCGTGCGCGCGCTGGCGATGGTGGCGGAGGTGCTGCACGGCGCACCGTGCCGCTTCACCGATCCGGCGCGCTTCTCACTCGCCCACGGTGGCAAGGACCGGCACCCGTTTCCGGTGCCCACGCGCGTCTACGACCGGACCATCGGCGTGCTCAAATCGGCGGTGCAGAGCGCGAAGCTCGGCCGCGAGGAGCAGTTGCAAGCATTGAAGCGGCTGGACGATCAGGCCCGCCGACTCGAGCGCCATGCCACCGGACCTTCGGTGGAGGCGCTGATCGATGAGGAGCGCCGGCAATCACATGTCTTCGGCGGGCGCAGCGTGTTCGGCTGGGAGCCGCCACCTGCGCGTGCGGATGCCGGCGAAGGCGCGGTCGCCCAACAGCGCACCGCGATGCGGAAACCGTAGGCTGGGCTGCAAAGCCCGGCGTGCAATTGCGAGGCAAAGCGCTCGGCTGCCGGCCCAGCCTCGCCTGCGTCGCTGCGTAAGCGGAGGAGGCGCACGCTCTGGACGCAAGGCGCCGGTCTTCCGACCGGACCGCCTCAGTGGCGCTGCGCCGGAGTGTCGCTGTCGGCGGGCGTGCCGGCGTCCATATCGGCCACGGCGTAGTGCGGATACTCGCTGTCGTGCACGTGCTCGAGTGCCTCGCGCACCGGCGCTTCAAGCCGGTCCACGTCCAGGATCACCTTCTTGGAATGGACATCACGTACCGCCGTGAGCGGTATCACGAAGTCGCCGGCGTTCTGGATGTTGATCAGCAACTCCGACGGGTCCTCGCGCACCTCGCGCACCGCCGCCACGCCCATTTCGCCGTCGGCGACGAAGACCATGAATCCTTCCTCGATGTGCTCGCGCATGTTCGGTTACCTGTGGTCGGGAGATCCGATGCCCAACGATGATGTGCCGCGCCGGGTGGCGGTGCGGTGAAGCCGGCCCGGGCTGCGCATGCTGCTGTCACAGGACGGATCGGAGCCGGATGCCTGGTAGGAGCGGCTTCAGCCGCGATCGGATGTTTGGTGGCGCGTACTGTTTCCGATCGCGGCTGAAGCCGCTCCTACAGAGCCGGGCTGCGTCGCTGCTGCGGCCCTCAGAACTTGCCCGACACCGAGAACGAGAAGATCGGCCCGATCCGGCGGTCGCGACGCTCGTAATAGGCGACCGGCCCGGTGCGGCGGCCGAGATAGACGGTGCGGTCCCACATGCTCATTGCGCCGAACAGGTTGCCGATCGTCGCGCGCATGGTCAGGCCCTTGATGTCCTTGTGCTCGATGAAGAGACTGCCCCAGACCGGGCCCTCCCACTGCCGGCCGACTTCGGTCAGGCGGTAGTTCTGCGCACGGTAGGCGTAGCTGACGTTGGCGCCATAGGCCCACGCGGTGTCCGGCACGTCGTGGCGCAAGCCCAGCTCCCCGAGGCGCAGCAGGCTGTTGCTGATGTGCCGCGGCTCGCCGGTGAGCGGGTCGTCCACGCGGCTGTCCTGCACCTGGAAGCGCGCGTCGAGCTTGGCGCCGCGCCAGCCGAGTGGATCGAGGTTGAAAGTGCCCTTGCCCTCCAGCCCGTACACCGTGGCGCGGTCGAGATTGCCCGGGCTCTCGCCGGTGGCGCCGATCGGGACGGTATCGACGATGTCGTCGATCAAATGGCCGTAGAGCCGGAGGCTGGCGTTGCCGTAGCGGCCGAGCTCGCGGGTCGCCTCGATGTCCAGTTCCCAGCTTTGCTGCGGAACCAGGTCGGGGTTGCCGGCATTCTCGCGCTCGTCGGCCAGGTTCACCGACGCGAGGAAATCGTGGAAGTTGAGCTGGCCGACACGGCGCTGAAGCTTGGCGTTGACGTCCAACTGCGAGCTCGCCTCCCAGGCCATCGAGACCGACCCCTTGGGGCGCAGGAAGGTGCGGCTCAGCCCACCGCCACCGGCTTGCTGGATGTTGGAGTATTCGCCGCCCGCCGACAGCTGGATCGTGGCCTTGGGCGTGAGCGGGCGGCCGTAGCTGGCCATCATCTCGAAGCGGTCCTCCTCCACCGTCGCGGTGCCGCCGGGCAGCGGGACCGGTTCGAACGCGCCATCGGGGCCGAGCAGGAACAAGCCGGCCACGCTGTCGAGGCGGTTGAAGGCGCCCTCGGCCGACAGCTGCCAATCCGCGGGCCCGGCCTTCCAGCGGTATTCGGCCCGGGCGATGCGCTCGTGCTCGTCGCCTTCGCGGGCGAAGCGGCTGCCGAGCGCGGGCGATGAGCCGTCGATAAATCGGGTGACCACCGTCTGCGAGAACGGGATATGGGCGAAACGGTCCAGGCCGATGAGCTTGAGCCGGCCGACGCCCAGGGCGAACTCGTAGTCGCCGCCGATCTCGTGGTTGTAGCCGCCTTCCTCCACCTCGACGCTGCGCGTGCGCTCGGGCAGGTCCGGACCGGTGCGGGTGCCGTCCTCGATGTAGTCGTAGAAGATCCGCTGGTAGGACAGGTTGAGGTTGCCGACAGAGCCGGTCGGCCCTTCGTAGCCCAGGCGGGCGCTGAGCTTGGGCGCGTTGAACTCGCCGGTCCACGCGTCGTCGCGATATTCGGTGAAGTTGCGCCCGGCATCGAAGATGCGGGTGCCGCCACCGGCGCCGCTGTGGCCGGCGCCGTTTTCCAGGCCGAGGGTGTAATCGATCGCCCCGTGGGCGGCGCTGACCGAAACCTCGCCGCGGGTGAGCAGCGGATCGGTGTAGTAGGCGCGGAACTCCGGGCGCCAGGCCCATTGTCCGCTGACGCCGCCGGCCTCCACGATCACGTTGGCGACCTGGCCGGACAGGCCGGGGATGTCGAGCGTCGCGCCGTCGACGATCTCGATGCGGGTGACGTTGTCGGCCGGAATGCGGCCCAGCTGTCCAAGCACATCGTTGGACTTGCCCGACAGACGCTGGCCATTGATCTAGCACGTTGCCGGTCGCCTGGCCCAGGCCGCGCTCCTGCACCGCGTGGCGGATCACGAACCCGGGCACCTGTTCCAGCATGTCCAGCGCGTTGCGCGGCGCGTAGCGCTCGAAATCCGCCGGCGTGTAGGTGCGTGCACCGTCGACCGTCGCGACCGGCGCGGTCTCCTGGGCGAGGGCGGCTGTCAGCGCGAGCGGCAGCAGCGCGAACGACAGTGCCAGGCGGCGGGTAAGACGGCTCATGGAGGACCCCTGATCGCGGCGTGGGCCCGCACTGGATGGCAGCGCAGACAGGACCGCCCATGCGGACCTGGCAACTGGGACGTTACGCGGGGGCAGAGGGTTTAAAGCCCGGCGCGATGCGCCAGCAGGCGAGGCAGCAGGTGCGGCCGCAGGGAGGCAGAACCGGCTTCACCCCGGCTTGCCTCGCCCTCGCCTATACCCAAGGCTCCCTCGCGCAAGGCCGTGCGGCCGGGCAGCCATGGCGACCTCCCCCTCGTTCGAGCCCTACAACCATCCGTCCGGTGGCTGGGGATCGGTGCACTCGTTGCTCCGCCACACCACCGGCGAGCACATGCCGACGATCGAGGGCATGCGCCAGCTGACACGGCAGAACAAGCCCGACGGTTTCATGTGCGTGAGCTGCGCCTGGGCCAAGCCCGACGACCCGCACGTATTCGAGTTCTGCGAGAACGGCGCCAAGGCCACGATGTGGGAGCTGGACCAGGGCTGCGTGGGCGCCGACTTCTTCGCGCGGTACACGGTGAGCGAGCTGCTGCAATGGGCCGATCACGACCTGGAGCGCCGCGGCCGGCTGACCGAACCGATGCGCTACGACGCCGGCAGTGACCACTACGTGCCGATCGCCTGGGACGAGGCGTTTGCGATGATCGGGCGCGAGCTCAAGGCGCTGGAGCCCGAAAGCGTGGTGTTCTACACCTCCGGGCGCGCATCGCTGGAGACCTCCTACATGTACGCGCTGATGGCGCGCCTGTACGGCAACAACAACCTGCCCGACAGCTCCAACATGTGCCACGAGAGCACCTCGGTCGGGCTGCCGCGCAGCATCGGCGTGTCGGTGGGTACGGTGCTGCTGGAGGATTTCGAGCACACCGACTGCATCCTGTCGTTCGGCCAGAACGTCGGCAGCAACAGCCCGCGCATGCTGCACCCGCTGCAGGAGGCCAGCCGCCGGGGCGCACCGATCATGACCTTCAACCCGCTGCACGAGCGCGGCTGGGAGCGCTTCACCAACCCGCAGGAGCCGGTCGCGATGGTGACCGGGGAGTCGACCCGGATCAGCAGCCACTACTACCAGGTGAAGGCCGGCGGCGACCTGGCCGCGATGCAGGGCCTGTGCAAGGCACTGCTGGAGGCCGACGACGCGGCACAGGCGGCCGGCGAGCCGCGGGTGCTCGACGTGGAGTTCATCCAGCAGCACACCAAGGGCTTCGACGAATTCGCCGGGTCGGTGCGCGCCAGCGACTGGGACAGCCTGGAGCGCCAGTCGGGGCTGACCCAACTGCAGATGGAAGCGGCGGCCGCGGTATACGCGCAGGCCAAGGCGACGATCTTCATCTACGGCATGGGCCTGACCCAGCACCGCCACGGCGTCGACAACGTGCGCATGGCCTGCAACCTGATGCTGATGCGCGGCAATGTCGGCCGCAAGGGCGCCGGCATGTGCCCGATACGCGGCCATTCCAACGTGCAGGGACAGCGCACCGTCGGCATCAGCGAGAAACCCGAGCTGGTGCCGCTGGATCGGCTGGCCGAGCAGTACGGCTTCGAGCCGCCACGCAACAAGGGCCTGGATACCGTCGGCACCGTGGAGGGCGTCATCGACGGTTCGGTGCGCGGCTTTGTCGGGCTGGGCGGCAACTTCGTGCGCGCCGCGCCGGAGACCGAATTGCTGGAGCAGCGCTGGCGGCGGCTGCGCCTGACCGTGCAGGTCGCGACCAAGCTCAACCGCAGCCACCTGGTCTGCGGCGAGGTGGCGCTGCTGTTGCCGTGCCTGGGACGCCTGCAGCGCGACACCCAGGCCAGCGGCGACCAGCACGTCACCATGGAAGACAGCACCGCCTGCATCCACGCCTCCTTCGGCACCCATGACCCCAACAGCGCCCAGCAGTTGGCCGAGCCGGCGATCGTGGCGGGGATCGCGCAGGCGACCCTGGAGCCGCGCGCGCAGGTGCCGTGGCAGGAGTGGGTGGGCGACTACGGCCGCGTGCGCGAGGCGATCGAGGCGACGTACCCGGAGCAGTTCGCCGACTTCAACCAGCGGATGTGCGAGCCGGGTGGTTTTCTCCGACCCAACGCGGCGCGCGAACGGCGCTGGAAGACCGAGAGCGGCAAGGCCGAGTTCCACGTGCCCGAGGTGCTGACCGCCACCGGATTCGACGATGCCGACGGGCGGCTGCGGCTCATGACCTTGCGCAGCAATGATCAGTTCAACACCACCGTGTACGGCTACCGCGACCGCTTCCGCGGAGTGGAAGGCACGCGGCGCGTGGTGCTGATGAACACCGCCGACATCCGGGCGCTGGGGCTGCAGGCAGGCGAGCAGGTCGGCCTGGTGACCGACGTGGACGACGGCGTGCATCGCGAGATCGGCGGCCTGCGCGTGGTGCCCTACGACATTCCGCAAGGTTGCGTCGGCGCCTACTACCCCGAGTGCAATCGGCTGATGCCGGCCTCGCACCACGCGATCGACAGCCACGTGCCGGCGGCCAAGTCGATCCCGGTGCGGGTGCAGCGCAACTCCCACGCACCGGCGCCACCGGGGCCGGCGCCGGGAGCCTAGCGGGCGCACCGGTCGGCGCGCTGCGGAAGTCCCCGGTAGCGGGCCGGTGCATGTCACGCACAGGTCGGGCCGCAGCGGCTCGAGATCAGCCGGATCGGGCGCTGATCGAGACCTGAAAGGGGAGAAGCCCTGCGGCTTGGGCGGAGCGACGCCGTGGCTGCGGCATTCACTTGCCGCCCGGTATCCTTGTCGCCAACCGCAATTCGGAGACTCCCATGGCCACTGGCTGGGCAGGCGATGGCGCCGTACAGGACCAGATCGACGCGACCGTCAAGGACGCGATCGAGCGGGCGCGCAGCAAGCTGCGCCAAGGTCCCGCGCTGAGCCACTGCGAGGAATGCGACGAAGCCATTCCGGAGGCACGGCGCCAGGCCGTGCCGGGCGTACGGATGTGCGTTGCCTGCCAGGAGGCGCAGGACCGGGAACAGGACGCTGGCAAGGGCTACAACCGCCGCGGCAGCAAGGACAGCCAGCTGCGCTGAGTACGGCCGCGGGCGCGGCCCAGGCAGGCCGGATCGCCGTGGTGCGAGCTTCGCTGGGCGACCGCACGCGGCAGCGCTCACCGGCCATTGACCGCATCAGCGCTACGGTGCTGGTGCGGCAGTACCGCAGGGTTGTTCTCCGGAGCAGGTCGAGCGGGGCGGGGGGCTGCCGTTGCCCATCCCGCCCGCCTTCCCTGGAGAATCCAATGAACAGTTCCACCCGTTTGTCAGTACTGGCCGCGAGCATCGCGGCCGCCGTGGGCCTTGCCGCCAGCGGCTTTGCCGCGGCCCAGGCCCAGCAGCCTCGCGCCCAGCAGTCCAGCGCCCAGCCCGCCGCTCAACAACCCGCCGCCCAGCGCCCCGCCGCTGCGCCTGGCGCGCGCGGTGCAATCGAGCGTGGCACGGTCGATCGCATCATTGCCGGCTGGGCCGCGCATCCGCGGCTGGGCGCGCAGCAGATGATGGCGAAATACGGCCCGCCGCAGGAGGCATCAGGAATGATGCTGGTGTGGCATGAAGCCGGCCCGTTCAAGCGGATCAAGGTCATGAACCTGGAGACCCCGCACGACTTCCCAATGCCGCACGTGGATTTCATGGAGCACACGATTTCCTACATGGTGCCGGAGGACAAACTGGGCGACCTGCTGGTGTTCGACGGCAGCAGCACCATCAATCGCACCACCGGCGAGCTGTCGGCGCGCTGCGACCTGGAAAACCACAACATCCTGACCTTCAATCTCGACCACGACATCGTGACCGGCGCCAAGACCGTCGCCGAAGCGCGCCAGGCCTTCGGTGAGATCGTCAAGCAGGAGCTGATGGGCGAGCGTCCGCCCTATACCCAGGAACTGCAGTTCGACCCGCTCAGCCCGGACGCGGCGATGTTCAGCGACGAGCCGGTGATGCCAGGCTCGCCCTTGCGCGCCGCCGAAGTGCAAGGCAACGCGTCGGGCGATGCGATGGCCCTTGCCGCCGTCGCGATGATCGACATGAACGAAATCAAGGCGGCCATGCAGGCTAAGACGAAGAATCTGAGCCCGCCGGTCATGGAGTACGCGAACATGCTCCACCAGGAGCACGGCATGAACATCAGCCAGACCCTGCAAACCGGCCAGCAGGCAGGGGTCACCCCGGTGATCACGTCCGAGGTGAGTGCCCTGTCCAAGAAGGGCGCCGAGATGCTGGCACCGTTGGCTGCGCTGGAAGGCGAGGCATTCGAACGCGGTTATCTCGACGCCATGGTCAAGGGCCACACCGATGCCTTGGCGAAGCTCGACAACGAGCTGATGCAGGCGGCCGACAACGAGGCGGTCACCAGCCATCTGACCAAGACCCGCCAGGTCGTGGCCGATCACCTGGCCAAGGCGAAGGAATTGCAAGGGCAGCGTTGATCCCGGGCCCGCGTCGGTCAGGACGCCACCACCGGTGCGGGCTCTCTCCGGTGCGCGCTCCTACGGTATTGCGGCGCTGTAGAGCCGAGCTTGCTCGGCTGCTCTACAGGCTCGGGCCATCCCCCCGCGATCGTGACCGCGCCACCGCGCGTGTCGCGCCCACGGGACGCTCCTGCGATATCGCGCCGCTCTGGTAGAGCCGAGCTTGCTCGGCTGCGCCGGCGGTCTCGCGTCGGTCGTGCGGGTGCAGCGGAGCAAGCTCCGCTCTACGTGAACGCTGTCGCGTGCGGGCGAGCCGGCAAGGCCCGCCGCTTCACTGGCCGCTGCGCGCATGCGGCGTAGTCTTGCCGGCATGATGGGCCGCTCGTTCGCTGTTGCCATCTTGCTGCTGCTGGGCCTGCCGCTTGCGCCTGCGCAGCCGGCAACGGCCGCGGCACCGGCCCCTGCGTCCATCGCGCAGCTTCTCGATGACGCCGCGCAGATCGAACCGCTCAAGGTCGTGGTCGTCGCGCGGCATGGGCAGATCGTCGCCGAGCGGGGCTACCGCGGCCATTCGGTGACCGGCGCGGACAACATCAAGTCGGCCTCCAAGTCGGTCA
>JAHWKC010000120.1 GCA_019348095.1 Pseudomonadota bacterium
GGAGGAGTTATGCAAAGGTCCCGCGAAGGCTGGTGTCCCCTGCGCCGGGGCAATTTGCACCCGCCCAGGGAGATGCCAGCCTGCGCTGGCATGACGAGATTGGGTTCACTGCCTATTCGCGCGAGCGGCCCGTCTCTGGCATAATGCGCTTGGCGACCACGGAGACCAGGCACGTGCTGGACGGCAAGAAGATCCTGCTCATCATCGGCGGCGGCATCGCGGCCTACAAGTGTTTGGAGCTGATCCGGCGCGCCCGGGAGAAAGGCGTCGGCGTGCGCTGCATCATGACGCGCGCGGCGGAACAGTTCGTCACGCCCCTGTCTGTGGCGAGCCTGAGCCGGACCCGCGTGTTCACCGACCTTTACAGCCTCACCGATGAGGCCGAGATGGGCCATATCGAGCTGTCGCGCTCCGCCGACCTGATCGTCGTGGCGCCGGCCACCGCCGACCTGATGGCGCGCATGGCATCGGGCCAGGCCTCCGACCTCGCCACCGACGTCCCGCCCGTCATCGAGCGCGGCGCCCAGGAGCGCCTCGAGCGCTACGCCTCCTCCGCCCAGCGCAGCGGCCGCATCGCCGAGGGTGCCGCTGACCCAGACATCGTCGCCCGGTCGCGCGCCGTCTCGGCGCAACGCGCGGCCGGGCTCGACCAGGCCGTGTGCGGTTACGCATATCGACAGCGGACCGCGGGTGGTGTCGCCACCCACCAGCGCCACGCGATGCTGTTCGGCGAGTTCAAGAAAACCGTCGAGGAAGCCATCGAGCCACGCCGCATCGCTGCTTGGCAGCGACAGCGACAGGGTGCACCACGCGGGCTCCGCGCCCATCGCCGCCAGATCGGACAGGTTGACCGCCAGCGCCTTCCAGCCGATGTCGGCCGGCGCGGTGGCTTCGGGAAAATGCACGCCGGCGTTGAGGGTATCGGTGGCGGCGACAAGGTGCTTGCCAAGCGGTACCTGCAGCACTGCCGCGTCGTCGCCGATGCCGAGGATCACGTCGCTGCGCTGCAGGGCGCGGCGGCGGATGCGGTCGATCAGTTCGAACTCGGTCACGCGGATTCTCCCAATCGCCCCAGCCGCGATGCTTCTTCCCGATCGCGATCGCGGCTGAAGCCGCTCCTACAGAGGCGCTAACGCTGCTTGCGCGGCGCCTGCACTTCGATCGCGCGCCAGGCCGCGGCGGCATGGTCGAGCACGCCGTTGACGTAGGTGTGCCCGTGCTCGGCACCGAATCGCTTGACCGTCTCGATCGCCTCGTTGATCACCACCCGATACGGCACGTCCGGGCGCAGGCGCAGTTCAAAGGCGGCGATGCGCAGCACCGCGCGTTCGATCGGGTCGACCTGCTCGATTTCGCGGTCGAGGAACGGCGCGAGTGCGGCATCGAGGTCGGCGCGGTGCTTGTCGACCCCGCGCACCAGGTCCTCGAAATATTCCAGGTCGGCCACTTCCTTGGCCTGCTCGTGGGCGAACTGGGCGATCACGTCGTTGACCCGCGCGCCCGCCATCTGCCAGGCATAGACCGCCTGCAGTGCGCGGCGACGCGCCCGCGACCGCGCGACGGGATCGATTCCATCTTTACGAAAACGCCTGTTCATGGATGAGACCCCGTTGCGGGCCATGGATGGCCCGCGCAGCACGACGCGAAGCGGCGGGCTGGAGACGAGTCCGGGCTCGGCCCGGACTCGGTGAGCGAATGTTGGGCAGGAAGCCCAATCATTCGCAACAACATTCCATCGATGCCGTCCCGGCGCGGCGGCCGGCTCACGGCAACCGCTCCAGCAGCTGGCTCATCTCGATGGCGACCAGTGCGGCCTCCTCGCCCTTGTTGCCATGGCTGCCACCGGCTCGGGCCTGGGCATGGTCGTGCAGCTCCACCGCCAGCACGCCGTTGGCGACCGGCAGGCCGTACTTGATCGACACCCGCATCAGCCCGTCGGAACAACCGTCGGCGACCTGCTCGAAGTGGCGGGTGTCGCCGCGCACCACGCAGCCCAGCGCGACGATCGCGGCATGGCCGCCGGCCATGGCCAGTCGCGCGGCGGTCACCGGCAGCTCCCAGGCGCCGGGCACGCGGATCACGTCGATCGCGTCCTCGGACACGCCGTGCTCGGCAAAGGTCTTGCGCGCGCCGGCCACCAGCGTATCGGTGATGCGCGGGTTCCAGCGGCTGGCGATGATCGCGAAGCGCGCGCCCTCGGGGCTGCGCAGGTCGCCTTCGATATGGGGCATGGGGCGGTCGATGGAGACGGGGGACGTAGTGTAGCCGGGCTGGGCCTTGGGGCCGGGATTGAGGCTAGGGACCCGGGACCCGGGACCCGGGACCCGCGAGTCCCGCGAGTCTCAGCGGCCAATCACAAGCCCACGTACTCCACCACCTCCAGCCCGAAGCCAGCCAGGCCGACCTGCTTGCGCGGGGTGCCGAGTACGCGCAGCTTGCCCAGGCCGAGGTCGGCGAGGATTTGGCCGCCGGCGCCGTTGCGGCGCCATTCGGCCAGGGCATGGCCGCGGGCGGGCCGGGCCGGGTCGATCACGTCGGGCTGCTCGCGCACGCGTGCCAGCAGTTTGTCGGGATCGAGGTCGTCACCCAGCAGCACCAGCGCGCCGCGGCCCTCCGCGGCGATCGCGGCGAGCACGTCGCCGACCGCCGGGCCGAAGTCGGGGCGGCGCCAGTGCAGCGCATCGGCCAGCGGGTTCTGCACGTGCACCCGTACCAGCGTGGGAGCGGCCGCGTCGGGCTCGCCGCGCAGCAGTGCGAAATGCAACGCCTGGCTGAGCCGGTCGCGGTAGCTGACCAGCTGGAAGTGCCCGTGCTCGGTCTCGATCTCGCGTGCATCGACCCGCTCGACCGTGTGTTCGGTGTCCAGTCGGTAGCGGATCAGCTCCTCGATCGAACCGATCTTGAGCCCGTGCTCGGCGGCGAAACGCTCCAGCTCCGGCCGCCGCGCCATGCTGCCGTCGGGATTGAGGATCTCCACCAGCACGCCGGCTGGCTCCATCCCGGCCAGCAATGCCAGGTCGGCCGCGGCCTCGGTATGGCCGGCGCGGTTGAGCACGCCGCCGTTGCGCCATCAGCGGGAAGATGTGGCCCGGCTGCGACAGGTCGCGCGGCGCGGCATCGGGCCGCACCGCGGTGCGCACGGTGTGGGCCCGGTCGTAGGCCGAGATGCCGGTGGTGACGCCCTCCGCGGCCTCGATACTGACGGTGAAGTTGGTGTGGTGCTGCGAGGTGTTGTCGCGGACCATCGGCGGCAGGCCGAGCTGGCGGCAGCGTTCGCGGGTCAGCGACAGGCACACCAGCCCGCGCGCGTGGGTCACCATGAAGTTGATGTCGCCAGGCTTGACCAGTTCGGCGGCCATGATCAGGTCGCCCTCGTTCTCGCGGTCCTCGTCATCGACGATCACCACCATGCGGCCGGCGCGGATTTCCTCGAGCAGCTCGGGGATCGGGGCGAAACTCGTGGGGGTACTCATGGTTGTGATCCTTGGCCGAGCAGTCGCTCGACATAGCGCGCGACCAGGTCGACTTCGAGGTTGACCGCATCGCCCAGCCCAGTGCTGGCGAAGGCGGTGTGCGAGATGGTGTGCGGGATCAGCGCGACCTCGAAGCCGCTGGCGTCGACCTCGTTGACCGTCAGGCTGACCCCGTCGACGCAGACCGAACCTTTCTTGGCGACGTAACGCAGCACCGCGGCCGGCGCGGTGAAGCGCCAGCGCTGCGCGCGCGCGTCCTGGTGAATTGCGTCGACCTCGCCGAGGCCATCGACGTGGCCGCTGACCAGGTGACCGCCAAGCCGGTCGCTGGGGCGCATCGCGCGTTCGAGGTTCAGCGCCGCGCCGGGCGGCAGCCGGCCCAAGGTAGTGAGCGCGAGGGTTTCATTCGACGCATCGGCCACGAAGGAGGCGTCGTCGAACGCGACCACGGTCAGGCACACGCCATTGACCGCGATGCTCTCGCCCAGGGCGACCTGCGTGAACGGCAACGAGCCGACCTCTATGCGCAGGCGCGCATCGCCGCCGCGGCTGTCGTGCGCGGCGAGCCGGCCGACGCCTTCGATCAGACCGGTGAACATCAGCGCGGCTCCGCCCGGAGGCCGCGGCGATCGCGCTGCGTGGCGATGGACGTGAAAACAGTGAGCATGAACGTTTCCCGCAATGGCTAGCGAAAAACGCCGCAAGGCATGGCACGCGCCCGGCATGGGCCGGGTGCTGCCGTCTTCTTTCATCCGGACTTTCAGGGAGTCGCGGACCGGTCCTGCAGCAGGACTGGACCACGACACCCAACCGTCGGCTCCGGCATCGCACCGGATCTGCTGACCCTCCGGCGGCCCGCACAAGTGTGCCGCCGGAGGCGCTCGCGGGCTCGTCGGGATTGCGCTTGCAACCAGCCGACCTACCGCCGGTGGGGAGTTCCACCCCGCCCTGAAGACGTTATGAGTTGCCGCCGCAGCGGCGCGAGGATTCTAGCACCGCCGCCCGCAGGCCGTCGTAGGAGCGACGTGAGTCGCGAAGGCTTCCAGCGTCGACGCCGCGGCACGAAAAGCTTCGCGACTTACGTCGCTCCTACAGGGGATCGGGCTTGCGGCGCAGGTGCAGGAACAGCGGCCAGGTGATGGTGCGCGTGGCCTCGGCATCGCCCCAGCTTGCGGCGAGCGCGGGGGTGTGGCGGGCGACCGGGTCCTCGCCGGTCGCCTCGATGCAGCGCGCGCTGGCCGAGCCACTGGCCAGATAGCCGAGGAAACGCGGCAGTGTCCAGCGCGCCTGCAAAGACAATTCCGGCGCCGGCAGCGGCGGGAACGGCCAGTCGTAGCCGGCGTAGCGTGCATCGATCTGGGCCCGCTCGGGCGGCCAGTGCGGCTCGATCTGCGCGCGGAACTCGGCGATCGCCCCGGCCATGCCCTCGGGCACCAGGAAATCGCCGTAAGCCCACGCCGCCAGCACGCCGCCCGGTGCCAGTACCCGTCGGCACTCGGCGAAGAAGCGCGCGCGATCGAACCAGTGCAGCGCCTGGGCGACGGCGACCAGCTGCACGCTGGCGTCGGCAAGCGTGGTGCGTTCTCCCGGTTCGACCACAACGGTGATATTGCGCGGTGCCGCCCTGCCCCAATGCCGCTCAATCTGCTGCGCGCTCGGATCGGACGCGTGCACGCGTGCGAATCGCTGCGCCAGTCCGCGTGTGGCTTGGCCGCTGCCGCAGCCGGGCTCCCAGACTTGCGCATCGGTGGGCACCAAAGCCGCCAGCGCATCGAACAGCGCGTCGGGATATTCCGGGCGCGCCGCCGCGTAGGCCTCGGCGACGCCGGAGAAGTGATCCTTGAACGAGGCTTCGTCGCGCGAACCAGACGGCGTCGGCGCGTCGGGCGCTTTCACGGCAGCGCGTCCGGCGTGCGCAGCAGCAGGCGAAGGTCCTCGCCGATGCGCCGCGTCTCGACGATCTGAAGCCGCATGCGTTCGGCCATGCTGGCGATGTCGAGTCCGTCGAACAGCGGCCGCGCCTGCGAGCCCAGCAGCACCGGGGCGACGTACAGCAGCAGCTCGTCGACCAGGCCGGCGGCCAGGAACGCCCCGGCCAGGGTCGCACCGGCTTCGACCTGGACCTCGTTGACCCCGCGCGCGGCCAGCAGCTTGAGCACCGCGGCCAGGTCGAATCGCGAGCCGTGCACCTCGACCACCGCAGTCTGCGCGTCCAGGCCGCGCCCGACCTTGGTGTCGGGCGCGTGGACGTACAACGTCGGCGCGTCGCCCTCGCGCACGCGACCGCGCGCCACGGTGGCCAGGCCGGCATCGAGCACCACCCGCAGCGGCGCGACGAAGTCGCGCGCCGAATCGGCCGTGTCCTCGTCCAGGCGCACCGTGAGCGAGGGGTCGTCGGCCAGCACGGTGCCGGCACCGGTCAGGATCGCACCGGCCCGCGCGCGCCAGCGTTGCACGTCCAGGCGGGAGGCCTCGCCACTGATCCACTTGGAATCGCCATTGGCCAGCGCGCTGCGGCCGTCCAGGCTGGTGGCGAGCTTGACCCGCACCCACGGCCGGCCCCGCACCAGCCGCGAGAGATAACCCCGGTTGAGCGTGCGCGCCTGCAGTTCCATCAGCCCGCTGGCCACCTCGATGCCGGCCGCGCGCAAGCGGTCGAAGCCGGCACCGTCGACCTGCGGGAACGGGTCGCGCATCGCCGCGACCACCCGCCCGACGCCGGCGGCGATCAGCGCATCGGTGCACGGGCCGGTGCGGCCGGTGTGCGCGCAGGGTTCCAGGGTGACGTAGGCGGTGGCGCCATGGGCACGCTCGCCGGCCGCCTGCAGCGCGTGGACTTCGGCATGGGGCTGTCCGGCGCGCGCGTGGAAGCCTTCGCCGATCACCTCCGCGCCGTGCGCCAGCACGCAGCCGACCATCGGGTTGGGCTTGGTTGTGTAGGCGCCGCGCTCGGCCAGGCGCAACGCACGCGCCATCAGGGCGTGGTCGGTCGCGGAGAATCCGGGCGACGGGCCGAGAGACGCGGGACTGGACATGCGATCAGCGCTTCCTAGGTTTGCCGTGCGGCGCGGGCGCACCCTCGAGCAGCGGCAATTGGTCTTCGCCGGCGTTGTCGCTCTCGAGCCGGTCGAGCTCATCGCGGAAATCGGCCACGTCCTCGAACGCCCGGTAGACCGAGGCGAAACGCACGTAGGCGACGTGGTCGAGCTTGCGCAGCTCGGCCATCACGAACTCGCCGACCCGGCGCGATGCGAGCTCGCGTTCGGCGGTCATGCGCAGCTGGTGCACCACCGCGCGCACCGCAGCCTCGATCTGTTCATCGGGCACCGCGCGCTTCTGCAACGCCCGGTCGAACCCGGCGCGCAGCTTGCGCGCATCGAACGCCTCGCGGCGGCCATCGGACTTGATGATCGCCGGCAGCTTCAGCTCGATCGTCTCGATGGTC
>JAHWKC010000121.1 GCA_019348095.1 Pseudomonadota bacterium
TACCAGCCGGCGACCGAGGACGGGCGGCCGGTGGCTTCCTCGACCGTGATCACCTTACGCTTCCAATTGGAGGAGTAAGCCGGGCCAAGCGGTTCACGGTATTCGCGGCGGCCGAAGCTCAAGAGTCTGGCAGTAGCCGACGGCAGCGCTTATCTTAAGCGCATGGCCTTCTTCCCACCCTTCGTCGGACCTCGCGCGGCGTTCGCCGACCTGGTCGCGCGGTACGGGCTGATCGACTGCGCACAGCGCATCGCCCGCCCGACCACCGCGCCGGTGATCCGCGTGCGCGAGGACGGCGAGAGCCTGGCCGAATGGCGCTGGGAAGAATTGTTCGACGCGTGGTGGTCGACCAGCCACGCGATGCAGAGGCTGCGCGACGACCCCGATTGCGCCGACGAGGAGCGGGCGGCCGCGCGTGACTTCAACGCGCCGGGAATCAAGCCCAAGCTGGTGTTCGATCCGGCCGAAGACGTTGCTGGCCCGTACCTCAACACCGGCGCCCGGCCGAAGGTCGCGATCCTGCGCGAGCAGGGCGTCAACGGCCAGATCGAGATGGCCTGGGGCTTCGACCGTGCCGGGTTCGAGGCGGTCGACGTGCATATGAGCGATCTGATCGCAGGCCGCATCGGTCTGGAAGGCTTCAAGGGCATCGCCGCCTGCGGCGGTTTCAGTTACGGCGATGTGCTGGGCGCCGGTCGCGGCTGGGCGACCTCGATCCTGGAGCGTCCCGCGCTGCGCGAGATGTTCGCCGCGTTCTTCGCGCGCGAGGATGCGTTTGCGCTCGGGGTCTGCAACGGCTGCCAGATGCTCAGCCAGCTCAAGCCGATCATCCCCGGCGCAGCGCACTGGCCGCGGTTCCTGCGCAACCGCAGCGAGCAGTTCGAGGCGCGCCTGGGCCTGGTCGAGGTGGTGGAGTCGCCGTCGCTGTTCCTGCGCGGCATGGCGGGATCGCGGATCCCGGTTGCGGTGTCGCACGGCGAGGGCCGCGCCGAGTTCTCCGGCACCCTGGACCGGCCCGCCGCCCGCGTTTCGCTGCGCCATGTCGAGCCCGACGGCAGCGTCGCCACGCGCTACCCGGCCAACCCCAACGGCTCGACCGACGGCATCGCCGGGCTGACCAGCGACGAGGGCCGCGTCACCATCCTGATGCCGCACCCCGAACGCACCCTGCGCACCGCCAACCTGAGCTGGGCGCCGCGCGAATGGGGCGAGCCGCAGTCGTCAGGCGATTCGCCGTGGCTGCGGATGTTCCGCAACGCCCGGGTGTGGGTGGGCTGAACACGGATACGTAGAGCCGAGCTTGCTCGGCTCGACCGGGTGTGTACTAACGCGCGGTTTCGTTGCAGGAGCGGGCCATGCCCGCGACCCGCAACCGGAGCACCGTGGTCGCGCCCATGCCCCTACAAGCATGGGATGCTCCGAAAAGAGTGGTGTCAGCGCCGAGCTCGATCGGCGCATGGAGCTGGATCAGTCACACGGCGGCGGGTTGCGGTAGGCCCGCATGTACGTCCTGATCAGCGCGCTCAAACGGGCTGGCGGCTGGTCGACTTCGCAGATCCGCTGGCACAGGGTCAGCTGCCGGCCGCTGAAGCCCTCCTGCGCGCACGAGACGAACAGGTCCTGGTTGATCGACAGCGTCCAGCCGCCGGCTAGCACGCCGCCGTCGCCGGGGCCTTTGTCGGCCACGTACAACTTCCACACGCCGTTCTGCGCGTCGGCATCGCCGTTGAGCGAGCCCAGCTTCTGATTGGGCGTGTCCGCCGGGGCCACGCCGGGAAAGTCGTAGTTGTCCTCGATCCAGTCGGTCGGCCGGTAGGTCCCGGACGTGATCTCGCTGCGCGGAGCGACGTTGGCGTGGGAGGCATCGCTCAAGGTGAGCGTCACCGGATCGATCCGGACGCCGGCACCGACGTCGGACATCAATCGGATCTGCTGACCGCCCGGCGCGAGCAGCATCACCTCCAGGTCATCGGGGTAGTTGTGCGTCAGGCTGTTGAGGGTGACGGTGACCGAGGTGATGTTGCCGCGCAGGTCGTTCACGGTGATCGGCGAGGGATACAGCGAGCCGGTGCCCTGCTCGGGAACCCCGATGGCGTCCGGGTTGCTGGCATTGGTGGTGAGCTCTATGGCACCGGCGGCGGTTATGGCGGCGGCCGTGCACGCCAGGGCGAGCCAAGTGGCTGCGGCCCGTGAGAGGCGGGTTTCCATGGCACTTCTCCGATTGGGGGAGAACAGCATTGGGCGAGATGCGTGAGGGATCAGCGACGGCTCGCGCGCGGATCGCACGATGCCGAGCCCGAACCCACCCTGCGCACCGCCAACCTGACTGGGCGCCGCGCGAATGGGGCGAGGATTCGCCGTGGCTGCGGATGTTCTGCAACGCCGGGTGTGGGTGGGCTGATCCCGCATCCTGAGCGGCCCTTGGCAGGTGTGGGCTGCTCCGGCCATCGCCGCGGATCCGATTAACCGGTCCGCCCTGCCAGCCGCGCCATGTAGCCGGTAGACGGTATATCGCGCCCGACGAGCGGCGCTTCTGCGCGTCCTGCGCTTGCCCCTCGTCACGTTCGATACGTGAACTGCGTCACAAAGCAGTAGACGCGGACGCCGCCCCAGCCCGGCGCCCGCACCTTGCGACGAGGTCGTCAGGATTCGGCGGGCTGGCTACAGGGGACTTCCATGAATCGACCGACCACCCGCCGCAAGGCGCGCGGGCTGCTGCGCAGCCTGCTTTTCATCGCCTCCTTGACCACCGCCACGGCCGCTTGGGCCGGCAAGGACCACCTCGAGGTCAGCGTCTCGGACATCTTGCCCCAGCACGTGTCGCTGACCAGCCAGTCGGCTCCGCTGGCCGAAGGAGACTTCAGTTCCGATGCCAGCATCGTGCTGCGTTACGACTACGTCGCCCATGCGTTTCCCGACGGCACGGCTAGTTTCGGCAGCTTCGCGCTGGGCCAGCGCCTGGTCGACAACAGTGCCCAATCGGGTAGCGACAGCAACTATCCGGTGACGGTGGCGGCCGGCCAGAACGGCACCGGCCAGCACCTGCGCGTGGAGGTGACCCCGGGCAACCAGCAGCGCAACGGCCCCGGCGACTTCGCTCCGGCCAGCGTCGCCATCACCACCAACTGCTCGGCCGCCAACCCGTGCCCGACCGACGACGGCTCGGAGATCGAAGCCAACCTGCAGTTCTCGCAAGGCTCGCAGGTCAACACTAGCGTCAAGATCAAGGTGGTGGTGAAGCTGGTGCACCCGACCGAATGCGTGCGCTTCTACAACTTCCTGACCGACCAGGACATGACCACCGTCGTCGATTCCACTGAGGTCGGGGTCATCAAGAACGGCAGGAACGCCGGCAAGGTGACCGCGACCAACCCGTTCGGGCAGTTCTCCGACAACGTGCTGGTGGTCAACACCTGCGCGACCGAGCAGAACTTCGACCTCGACATCAACCTGGACCCGGCGTTCGCCACCAACCCCAATCCCACCGGCAACCCCGGCAATGCGGTGTTCACCTACCGCGGCGGCGTGAACGTCGATCCGGACACGTTCAACATCGACGAGTTCTCGATGGGCACCCCGCACGGGCAGCTGCTGTGCCTCAACAACGTGGCCCTGGGCGCCAACGAGAGCTTCCTGGCCACGGTGCACATGGGCACCCGCCGCGACCTCCACGTCAATGATCTACCCGCAGACGGCTTCCTGTTCACCGCCGCGATGCTGGAGCCGAACCTCGCATGCGCAGGCGCGGAGCTGGCGATCCAGGCCGCCACGATGAGCTACACGATCAAGTAGGCCAACGGCTGAGGTGATCGGAACTACCCGGGCCCGGCATGTCGCTGCTGCGATATGCCGGGCCTGTTCTTGCGCGGTGTCTCCTGCGCGACTGTCGCGTGTGAACGAAGCCGGGCCCGGCGCCTGACCGCCTGACTCCGGCGCGACCGTTGTGCTGCTAAAGTCGACGACCTCTTGGGAAACAGGCATGAGCGTAGCGATGGCCGAGGCGCTGTATACCGGTGCAGCCGTGGGCGAGGATGTCGAGAGCGGCATCGTCGACGCGCTGCTTGCCAAGGGCCGGCTCAAGGAGCCCGACCTGGTCCGCGCACGACGTCTGCAGGAGGAGACCGGCGGCAGCCTGCTGGGCCTGCTCGCGCGGCTCGGCCTGGTGTCCGAGCGCGACCACGCCGAGGCCGTCGCCGCGGTGCTCGACCTGCCGCTGGTCACCACCAAGGACGCGCCGGAAATGCCGCCCGAAGGGGTCGGGCTGACGGTCAAGTTCATGAAGCAGTTCCACGTCTGCCCCAGCCACGAGACCGATATCGCGGTCGAGGTGCTGATGGCCGACCCGCAGGACAGCTACACGATCGACGCGGTACGGCTGGCGATCCAGCGCCCGGTGATCGTCAAGGTCGCGGTGCGCTCGGAGATCGATGACCTGATCGAACGCTGGTACGGCCAAGGCCGCAGCGCCATGGGCGCGATCGTGGAGACCGCCGAGGGCGAGGGCAGTGACCTGGACGACGTCGAGCACCTGCGCGACCTGGCGTCCGAGGCGCCGGTGATCCGGCTGGTGAACCTGGTGATCCAGCGCGCGGTGGAGTTGCGCGCGTCCGACATCCACATCGAACCTTTCGAGAACCGGCTCAAGGTGCGCTACCGCGTGGACGGCGTGCTGACCGAGGGCGAAAGCCCGCCGGCCAACCTGACCGCGGCGGTGATCAGCCGCGTCAAGATCATGGCCAAGCTCAACATCGCCGAGCGCCGCCTGCCGCAGGACGGTCGCATCATGCTGCGCGTGCAGGGCCGCGAGCTCGACCTGCGCGTGAGCACGATGCCGACCGCGCACGGCGAATCGGTGGTGATGCGCCTGCTCGACCGCGAGACGGTGGTGCTGGACTTCTACCGGCTCGGTTTCACCGACGAGTTCCTGCCGCAGTTCCAGAAGGTGCTCGAGCAGCCGCATGGCATCCTGCTGGTGACCGGCCCGACCGGTTCGGGCAAGACCACCACGCTGTACACGGCGCTGAGCAAGCTCAACACCGCCGACGTCAAGATCATTACGGTCGAGGACCCGGTCGAGTACCAGATCGAGGGCATCAACCAGATCCAGGCCAAGCCGCAGATCGGACTCGACTTTGCGCACGCGCTGCGCTCGATCGTGCGGCAGGACCCCGACATCATCATGGTCGGCGAGATCCGCGACCTGGAGACCGCGCGCATCGCAATCCAGTCCGCGCTGACCGGCCATCTGGTGCTGTCGACGCTGCACACCAACAACGCCGCCGGCGGCATCACCCGCCTGCTGGACATGGGCGTGGAGGATTACCTGCTGACCTCCACGGTCAACGGCATCCTCGCCCAGCGACTGGTGCGCCGCCTGGAGCCGGTGCACGCCGAGAAGTACCCGGCCTCGCCGGAGGAGATCGAGAACGCGGGCGTCGTCCGGTTCCAGCCCGAGGGCGAGATCTTCCTGTACCACCCGCGCACCTCGGCGATCGCGCCGACCGGTTACCTGGGCCGCACCACGATCATGGAGTTCCTGGTCATGAACGACGAGCTGCGGCGCGCGGTGATGCGCCACGCCGGCATGGGCGAGCTGGAGCAGATCGCCCGCGAAGCCGGCATGCGCACGATGTACGAGGACGGCATCGTCAAGGCGCTGGCCGGGGAGACCACGATCGAGGAAGTGCTGCGGGTGACGGAAGATGCTTGAGGCCGGGACCGGGGACCGGGGACCGGGGACCTGGGAAGAGCGGGTGCGCATCCCGCTTTTTTCTTTTGATTCTCCCGGGTCCCGGGTCCCGGGTCCCCGGTCCCGGGCCTCCTGATGCCCCTCTACACCTACAAGGCACTGAATTCGCGCGGCGAGATGCTCGACGGCCAGATGGAGGCCGCGACCGACGCCGAGGTGGTCGTGCGGCTGCAGGACCAGGGTCATCTCCCGGTCGAGGCCCGGCTGGCCAGCGAGGGCGGCGGCGTGGCGAGCTGGCGCAGCCTGTTCAAGGCCAAGGCGTTCGCCGGGGCGCGGCTGGTGCAGTTCACCCAGCAGTTGGCCATCCTGCTTGGTGCCGGCCAGCCGCTCGATCGCGCACTGACCATCCTGCTGGAACTGCCCGAGGATGAGGCGGCCAAGCGCACCGTCAGCGACGTGCGAGATGCGGTGCGCGGCGGCACGTCCTTGTCGGCGGCGCTGGAGCGCCAGCACGGCACGTTCTCGCGGCTGTACATCAACATGGTCCGTGCCGGCGAGGCCGGAGGCAGCCTGCACGAGACGCTCGCCCGACTGGCCGATTACCTGGAGCGCTCGCGCGCGCTGCAGGGCCGCGTGCTCAATGCGCTGATCTACCCGGCGATCCTGCTGGTGATGGTCGGGCTGAGCCTGTTGTTCCTGCTCGGTTACGTGGTGCCGCAGTTCGCGCAGATGTACGAGAGCCTGGATGCGCCGCTGCCGCTGTTCACCCAGATCGTGCTGTGGATCGGGATATTCGTGCGCGATTGGTGGATCGTGGTGCTGGCCTTGCCGGTGCTGGCGTTGTGGTGGTTCGATCGGAAGCGCCGCGACCCGGTGTTCCGCGAGGCGCTGGTGCTGCCGTGGGTGGCGCAGCCAGGGGACCTGCGGAGCGCCGACATCGACCGTCGCCTGCGCTCGGTGCAGGACGAGCTGACGACGTTGCACCGCGAGCTTCGCAACTACAACCGAGGAGACTGACGTGATCGCGGACAAGCAAGCCATCGAAGCCGCGCTCGACCGGCTGGCGGCAGCGAGGGACATCCTCGACGCGCCGCTGCCGGCTGACCCCGTGGCCGCTGACCGCTCCCGGGCCGTCCGGCTGGGGTACGCGCACTCGGCCATCGTCGGGGTCTACGACGAGCTGAACGAGGCGGTGGCGTCGTGAACGGGCCCGTCGCCGCCCTCG
>JAHWKC010000122.1 GCA_019348095.1 Pseudomonadota bacterium
GGAGGATTTGCTTCTGCTCTTCGAGCAACGGCACCAGCAACCGCAAATCCCCCAACCCTTTCCGAGAGGGGGAACTGCCGGCAACCACAAGCGGCATCACTCGATGCTTGCTCGATGTGACGTCGGCTTAGAACCTAGAACCTAAAACCATTGTTCCGTATCACCGCCGCCCACGCGGCTTCTGCGTCCGCCGCGGCGGACGCGACCTGGGCGGATCGGCCGGCACGTCGCGCCCGGGTACCTGCACCACGCGCAGTTCCTCGGTGTCGAGCTGCAGCGCGGTGAGTTTGCCGCCCCAGACTGCACCGGTGTCGATCGCATGCACGCCATGACCGATGAACAGTCCCAGCGCCGACCAGTGGCCGCAGACGATCTTCAGGTCGCGCTCCGCCCGCCCCGGCACCGCGTACCACGGGTACAGGCCGGCAGGCTGGGTGCCGGGGACGCCCTTGTCGTCGAACGCAATGCGGCCGCGCGGTGAGCAGTAGCGCAGCCGCGTCATCGTGTTGATGATCGCGCGATCGCGCTCGACCCCGCTGAGCTGCGGGTTCCACGCCGGCCCGTCGCCGTACATGTTCTTGAGCAGGCGCCGGTACTGCTCGCCCTGCAGTTTCTCCTCGATCTCGCGCGCGTGGCGCTGGGCGAGTTGGGTGGTCCATTTCGGGGCGAGCCCGGCGTGCACCATCATCCAGCCGAGCTCGCGATCGACGTGCACCAGCTTCTGCATGCGCAACCAGCCGAGCAGGACATCGCGGTCCTCGGCCAGCACGACGCGCTGCAGGTCCGGGTTGACCTTGCGCTGCTCTTCCTCGCGGCGCTCGCCGATCGCCAGCAGCGACAGGTCGTGGTTGCCCAGCACGACACTCGCGCACTCGCGCAGCGAATGCACCAGCCGCAGGGTCTCCAAGGACTGCCCGCCGCGGTTGACCAGGTCGCCGCAGAACCACAGCCGGTCGCGTGCCGGGTCGAATGCGATGCGCTCGAGCAGGCGCGCGGTGGCGTCGTAACAGCCCTGCAGGTCGCCGATGGCCCAGGTGGTCATGCGAGGCCCATCAGTGCAGCGTGCGCGGCACGGTCAGGGTGAAGGCCGGGACCGGCGCCTCGAATTCGGTGCCATCGTCGGCGAGCATCGCGTAGCTGCCCTGCATCGTGCCCAGGTCGGTCTCCAGCACCGCCCCGGAGGTGTAGCGAAATTGCTCGCCCGGTTTCAGCCACGGCTGCTCGCCGACCACCCCTTCGCCCCGAACCTGCTGCACCTTGCCGTTGGAATCGGTGATTTCCCAATGCCGCGACAGCAGGCGCGCCGGCACGCGTCCGCTGTTGCGGATGTGGATGGTGTAGGCGAAGACATAACGGGCCTGGTCGGGCTCGGACTGGTCGTGGAGGTAACGCGTGGCGACTTCGATGTCGAAGACGTAATCGGTGTGGGGATCCATGCAGGCAGTGTAGTTGCAGGGCAGGGTGAGCGGAATGATGGTGGAGCGGGGAACGGTGAAGCGGAAACTGGGAACGGTATTCGAGGGGGGCAAATGACCAGGGGCGTGATAGCGGTAAGCCGGCACCCGCGGAAACGCGGTTCAACCCTCCGTTCCCTGTTCCCCTTCTCCCATTCCCCGCTCGGAAAGCAGGTTGGCCAAGCGTACGAAGTCGGCCACCGGTAGCTGCTCGGCGCGCGCATCTGGCCGTACGCCGGCGGCTTCGATCATGCCCGCCTCGCAAATCCTCGACAGAGCGTTGCGCAGCGTCTTGCGGCGCTGGCCGAATGCGTCGCGCACGACATTGGCAAAAACCGTGGGGTCGGCGATGCCGATGCTTTCTGGGGCGTGCGGCAGCAGGTGCACGACTGCCGAGTCGACCTTGGGCGGCGGGTGGAACGCCCCCGGCGGCACGCTGAACAGCGGCGTGACCGTGCAATACGCCTGCAGCATCACGCTGAGCCGGCCGTATATCTTGCTGCCCGGCCCGGCGGCCATGCGGTCCACGACCTCCTTTTGCAGCATGAACACCATGTCGCGGATCGAACCGGCGTAATCGAGCGCATGGAACAGGATCGGCGAGGACAGGTTGTAGGGCAGGTTGCCGACCAGCCGGATCGGGCCGCCGTCGCCGGCCAGTGCGTCGAAGTCAACGCTCAGCACGTCGCGGTGGATCACCGTCAGGGTGCCGTGCGCATGCGCGGCCTCGGTCAGCGGGAAGATCAGGTCGCGGTCGAACTCGATCACCGTGAGCTCCCCGTGCCGGTCGAGCAGCGGGAAGGTGATCGCGCCCTGGCCCGGGCCGATCTCGACCAACCGGTCACCGGGCTTGGGGTTCACCGCCTGCACGATCCTGTCGATGATCCCGCGCTCGTGCAGGAAGTGCTGGCCGAGGCTCTTCTTGGGCGGCTCGCGGAAATGGCTGCTGCGGGTCATGGTGGAGGGCCGGTTGGGCTGAGGGGTGGGTGCGTCTTTTTTTGACGCGGATCAACGCGGATGGACGCGGATCAAGGCGAACAAGCAGAGGAGATCCTGTTGCGAACGCCGGCATTCGGGAGTCATCGCAAAACCGTTCCCGCTCTGCATCTCCGTTTTCCGGGAATTCCGCCCAAGGGTCCGGCGGCCGACAAGTGGCCCGATCCGCCGGAACAACAATGTTCGACTGATTCTTATCCGCTCTTATCCGTGTTCATCCGCGTCAAGACCGCTTCACCCCGAACCCGCACGATCCGCGCACAGGTCTCGGCGGCGGCGAACAGGCTCGACGCGTCGGCCGTGCCGGTCCCGGCCAGGTCCAGCGCAGTGCCGTGATCGACCGCGACGCGCGGGTAGGGCAGGCCGAGGGTCAGATTGACCGCCTGCTCGAAGCCGCTGTACTTGAGCACCGGCAGGCCCTGGTCGTGGTACATCGCCAGCACCGCATCGAAATTGCGCAGCTTGCCGGGCAGGAATGCGGTGTCGGCCGGCAAGGGGCCGATCAGCTGCATGCCTTCGCCGCGCAGGCGCTCGAGCACCGGCTCGATGATGTCGATTTCCTCGCGGCCGAGGTGCCCGGCCTCGCCGGCGTGCGGGTTCAGGCCGAGCACCGCGATGGCCGGCGCGGCGATCCCGAAATCGCGCTGCAGGGCGCGATGCAGTATGCCGACGGTGCTGGCCAACCGCGGGCCATCGATTGCGCCGGCAACCTGGCGCAACGGCAGGTGGGTGGTGACCAGGGCGACGCGGACGATGTGATTGGCCAGCATCATCACCACCTCGCATCCGGCGTGGGCGGCGAGCAGTTCGGTGGTGCCGGTGTAGGCGATGCCGGCCTGGTTGATCACGGCCTTGTGTACCGGCCCGGTCACCAGGCCATCGAAACGACCCTGCAGGCACGCCTCCGCGGCGGCATGCAGCGCGTCGATCACCGCGCCGGCGTTGCGGGGCTCCAGCGCCCCCGGGCGTGAGGGTGCGGCGTTACCGATCTCGACCAGCCCGAGCGTGCCCGGCGCGGTCGCCGGCGCATCAGGGTCGGGGGAAAACACCAGCGGCAGGCGGAGCCGCTCGGCCGCCTGCCGCAGCACATCGGGATCGCCGAACGCGGTCAGCCCGTACTCGCGGGGCTGCTGGGCAAGTCGGACACACAGCTCCGGGCCGACGCCGGCCGGTTCGCCCGGAACCAGCGCGAGCCGGCGCGGGGGCATCTCAGCCGTCGCTGGCGGGCGCCGGCGCGACCGGCGCATTGCCGGAAGCGTCGTCGTCGGAGGGGCCGATGCGGTAGTCGACGTACGCTTCGCCGCGGATCTCGCGCAGGAAGCGGTTCCATTCGTCCTCGAGCTTGCGGCGGCCGATGGTTTCGCTGACCTGGGCGCGACGGTTGTCCGCGCTCACGTCGCTCTGGCGGCTGCCGAGGCGCTCGAGGATGTGCCAGCCGGCCGGGGTGCGGAACGGCTCGGACACCTGGCCGTCCTGCAGCGAGGTAATCTCGCCGCTGAAATCCGGGCCGAACTGGTCCGCCGTGAACCAGCCCAGGTCACCGCCGCGGCGTTGCGAGGTGATGTCGCCGGAATGCTCGCGCGCAACCTCCGCGAAGTCGGCGCCGCCGGCGATGCGTGCGCGCAAGGTATCGATCTCGGCCCTGGCCGCGGCGCTGCTGGTGTTTTCGTCGACCCGGATCAGGATGTGCCGCCCGTGGTATTGCGTCACCAGCTCGGGCCCACTCTCGGAGGCGTCGCGGGTTTCCACCATCTGCAGCAGCTGGAAGCCGCTGGGGCCGCGCAGCGGCGCGCTGACCTCACCCGGCGCCATTTCGCTGACCAGCGAGGCGAAGGCGGCCGGAATCTCGTCGAGGCTGCGCCAGCCCAGGTCGCCGCCCTCCAGTGCATTGGGGCTGTCGGAGTAACGTACCGCCGCGGCCGCAAAGTCCATCTCGCCGCGATCGAGCAGGCCCTTGATGCCCTGGACCTTCTGTTGCGCGGTCGCGATCTGCTCCGGGGTCGCGCCTTCGGGCAGCGCCACCAGGATGTGGGCGAGGTGGAACTGCGCACCCGATGCCAGTTGCGACTCCATGGCCGCGTCGATCTCGGCGTCGCTGACCGACACGCGGGTCTGGGCAAACCGCTGGCGCAGCCGCTGGATGAGCAGTTCGTCGCGGATCGAGTCGCGGAAATCGGCGAACGTCGTGCCATCGCGGGCGAGCTGCTGCGCCAGTTGCTCGACGCTGACCTGGTTCTGGGCGGCGATGCCGGCGATCGCCTGGTCGATTTCCTGGTCGCTGACGCGCACGCCGGTGGCCGCCGCCCGCGCCACTTGCAGGTTGATCAGCACCAGCCGCTCAAGCACCTGCCGCTCCAGCACTTCGCGCGGCGGCAGTTGCTCGCTGCGGCCGGCGTACTGGAGCAGCACGTTGTTCAGCGCACGATCGAGCTCGCTGCGCAGGATTACGTCCTCGTCGACCACCGCGGCAATGCCGTCGATGGGCTGCACCTGCTGGGCCTGCACAGAGGCAGCCAGCAACGCGGCGGCAAGGAGACACGCGAATAGTTTCTTCATAGGATCGAGTCGGGGGAGGGGTCGACTTCGCCGGGCGGCACGAAGGACGGTGGTACGAGATAGAGATCGTCGCGATCGTAGCCGAGGATAGCACGGCGCAATACGCCTTCAGTCTTCTGGCCGGCCGAGCCCAGGCCCTTGAGTTCGATCTCCAGGCGCAGTGAATCGTCCAGGTCGCCGTCGCGGTCGCGGACGTAGCGCCGGGCCACCAGGCGCACCGCCACGCAACAGCTTTCCCACTGCACGCCGGCGATGGACTCCAGCAGCTTGTCCTCCTCGATCGAGTAGTAGTAGCGGCCGACCACGCTCCAGTTGCGGTCGATCGGGTACAGGAACGAGAAGTCCGCCTGCTCGACCAGCCCGCGCCGGTAGCGATAGCCCAGGTTGACCACGCCGGTGTCGCCGACCAGGTAGCGCGCGCGGATGCTGGCCAGATCTTCGCGGCGGAAGTTGGGGTCCCACTGGTAGGCGGCGTTGATCGTCCAGCGGTCCCCGGGCGAGACGCCGATGTCGGCGACCCAGGCCGACTGGCCGCGCTGGACCGCGTTGGTCTCGCCGGCGGAGACCCGGCTGTCCTCGAAGTAATGGATCTGGCCGACGCTGGCCGACAGGCGCTCGCGGCCATCGTCCTCGCTGATCAGGCGCGTGGTCAGCGCGGTGGTCAACTGGTTGGCGTCGATCTGCCTATCCGGACCGGTGTAGCGGTTGTCGCGGAACAACTGGCCCCAGCTGAAGGTCATCGGCCGGGTGTCGAACCGCGGTATCCCGCTCTGGTCGCGGTAGGGCACGTTGAGGTAGTAGATGCGCGGCTCGAGCGTGTGAAGGTAGGGCTCGCCGAACAAGCGGGCCGGCCGGTCGAAGAACATGCCGGCATCGATCGAGGCGATCGGCAGGGTGCGCGTGGGCGAGCCGTCACCGGTGCGGGCTGCCAGCGCGTCGTCCAGCTGGTAGGTGGTGTAGCGCCAGGCCAGCCGCGGATTGACGAACCAGCTCGCGCCTTCCAGCGGCATGGCGAGGTAGGGCTTGACGTCCAGCCGGCTGCCTTCGTCGCGCACCGAGTGCTGGAAGCGCACCGCCTCGGCGTTGAGTCCGGCCTCGAACCAGCGCCCGACCGGCTGGGACCAGTTGAAGTACGCGCGCGGCAGCCGGTCATATTGCAGGTTGCGCTCGGTCAGCGTGTAGTCGGCCAGCTGGTAGTGGTAGGCCATCAATCCGGTGTTCCAGTGCCTGCCGCCGCCGAAGAGGCCGGCCGTGCTGCGGATGGTGTAGGTCGATACCGCGTACAGGCTGTTGCTGAAGTCCTCCAGATAGTGCGGGTCGCTGACCCAGCCCAGATTGGCGCGTACCCGCCAGGGGCGGCCCAGGTCATGGCTGGCGTTGAGCCGGAACAGGCCGCGCTGGTCGGGCAGGGTGTCGCCCGCGGCACGCAGGTACCGCTCTGGCTCCCGCTCGGGCAGCTCGTCGCTCGGCATCCACTCGCCCGACACCGTGCCGCGACCGTCGGGATACAGCCAGCGGAACTCGCCACCCAGCTGGGTGCCGCGATCGGTCATCAGGCGCGGCGTCCCGCTGTGGTCGCGCCAGAGCACGAGGTCCTCGCCGAGCACCCGCAGCATGCCGGTGCGCACGATGTGGGTGCCCCACACCAGCAGCGCAATGGCGGCGAGAAGGTTCAGCAGGTGCAGCATGGCAAGGGCAGCCGGCGTGGGGGGAAGCGACGCTCAGTTCGCACGCGGCGCATCAGGCAACTTCTTCGTCGCGGCAGGCGCCGCATTGAGGCTGGGGGCAGGGTCCTCGCCAGGTCCGACCGTGCGTTTCCTGCACTTCATGACGTGATCGAGAAGCGCTTGGGCGGCGACCTCGCCTTGGCCCGCGGCGAGCGCGCGAACGATTTGCCGGTATTCGC
>JAHWKC010000123.1 GCA_019348095.1 Pseudomonadota bacterium
GCATCCGGCGCGAGCGCAGCATCATGCTGGTCGGCGAGCGCGATGGCGCATTGCTCGCCTGCGCGCACGTGGCAATGGAACCCGGCGGCGGCCACGAGGCGGGCGCCGGCTACTTCGGGATGTTCTCGGTGCGCCCGGTCCTGCAGGGTGCCGGTATCGGCAAGGCGGTGCTGCGCGAGGCCGAGCGCATCGTGCGAGAGGACTGGCAATTGCCGTTGATGCGAATGACGGTGATCGATGTGCGCACCGAGCTGATCGAGTTCTACAAGCGCCGCGGCTACCATCGCACCGGCATGCACAAGCCGTTTCCGTATGGTGACGAGCGGTTCGGGATCCCGCGGCGCGACGATCTGCGTTTCGAGGTGCTGGAAAAAGCGCTCACGCGCGAGATGTAGGAGCGACGTGAGTCGCGATTGAATACGCTTGCGACGATTCCCCATTGCGACTCACGCCGCTCCTACGCCCCGAAGAAAGTCCCATTGGGGGACAAAGCCCATGGAATACACTCATGACCGACTGGATCCGCGTCTGCGCCACCGCCGAGTTGCTGCCTGGTGAGTCGACGGTGGCCTGGGACGGCGACACGCCGATCCTGGTCTGCAACTACGACGGCGACTTCTATGCGCTGGAGGACCGCTGCTCGCACGAGGATTTCGAGCTGTCGGCGGGCAATTTCGACGGCGAGGAGGCCACGATCGAATGCGTGCTGCACGGCGCCCGGTTCGACATACGTGACGGCCAGCCGCTGTGCGCGCCGGCCTACGCGCCGGTGCCGCGGTTCCCGGTCAAGGTCGAGGATGGCGCGGTGTGGACGCGAGACGATCGCTGAAGACGGCCCGGCGAGGTCTGCAACCGCGCCCGTAGAGCGGAGCTCGCTCCGCTGCACAGGTCAACGTCCCGTAGAGCGGAGCTTGCTCCGCTGCATGCGTCGCGGCGGACGGCCCAGCCGAGCAAGCTCGGCTCTACGAGAGCGGCGGCGTGGCCGACGCGATGTCGGGCGCGGCCGGCGCAATCCGGATCAGCAGCGCTTCGCCGCCCCCATCGAGCACATGCCGCAGCCGATCGCGCCCGGCGATCATCACCGCCGTGTCCCCGGCCTGCAGCGGTTGCAGCCCGGACTCATCGGCAAAACGCGCATGGCCACTGATCAGGTGCACCGCCCAGGTGTGGCCCGGCTCGGCAAAGATCACCATCGGACCGACCAGCGGCCTGTGGAACAGTTGTGCGTGCACGTGTTCGCGCCGCCACATCAGGTTGAAGTCGTGGGTCAGCCCGTCGACCAGTTCGCCACGCACGCCACTCTCGCCGGCGAAACGCAGCTTGTCGTGCGGCGGCAGCAGCTCATGCACGCGGCCATCATCGAAGCGCAGGCGCAGGCCGTTGCCGGCCAGCAACACCAGCTCGCGCTCGACTCCGGGAAACCGGGAGAACTCGGCATCGCGCTCGATCTCGGCGATGGACAGGCGCCAGAGCCAGTCGCCGTCCTGCGCCGAGCGATGGATCTCGCGGGTCCAGCCAAGCTGGTTACGCCAGCGCTCACGCCGGTATTCGTTGGCCGGGATTACCCAGGAGCGCGAGGCACGGTCCGCGCGGTTGCTCGGCATCGTCTCGATCCGACAGGTCGTTCGGCCAAGTCTAACGGCCCTGACCCGCTACACCCCAAGCCCAGCAAGTGCAGGTGCGGATCGGACCGACCGGGGCGTGCTCGCGGCGCCGCACAAGATAAGGTGCCGCCCGCACGCAGGTCCGTCTGCGGCGGGCGGCATACATCCGTGTCCAGGGGCAGCCCCCGACTCCTGCGGACCTCGTGTCCGAATCGTTGCGGTCGCCGCGCTCCGTGCCGCGACCGCCAGCGTGATCAGCGCTGGGCCGACGCGGACTTGTCGGCCGCCGCGCCCGCGCCGATGACGATGCGGTCGCGGTTCTTCTCGACGGTCTTCAGGCCGATGCCCTTGACCAGGACGAGCTGCTCGGCGCTGCGGAACGCGCCGTTGGCCTGGCGATGGGCGACGATCGCCTCGGCCTTGGCCGGGCCGATGTTGACCAGCACGCGATCCAGGGTGGCGGCATCGGCGGTGTTGATGTTGACCTTCTCGGTGGCGAAGGCACTGGATGAGAGCGCACTGCCGACCAGCAGCAGCGACAGGACCAGCGACTTGAGGATGAGGCTGAACGATTTCATGGCGTGACTCCCTGGGTGGGTTCTGGTGGGTTCCGTTCCGCCGGCGACGGGTGTCGGCCGGTGGAAACAGTGTCCGCGCCGCGGCCGGCCGCGCCCATCGCCGGAACCGCCAGGCGGCCGCCGGAACACGCCCCGGACCCGCGTAGGAAAAGGCCTACCCGGCGGTCCACGTTAGACTTGGCGACCCCTTCCCATCCGGAGTCCGCCCCCATGGATGCCAGCAAAGTCGACCCTGCTCCTATCGAGTCCGCTCCCATCGAGCCCGCTCTAATCGAGCGTTTCGTCGCCGAAAAGTGGGACGCCGAGATCGTGCCGCAACTCGTCGAGTACATCCGCATTCCCAACAAGTCGCCGATGTTCGACCCCGACTGGGTCGAAAACGGCTACATGGAGGCTGCGGTCGCACTGATGGAAGGCTGGGCGCGTGCGCAGCCCATTGCCGGCATGCAGCTGGAAGTGGTCCGGCTGGAAGGCCGCACGCCGCTGATCTTCATCGACATCCCGGCGGCCAATGGCGGCAGCAACGATGACTGCGTGCTGCTCTACGGACACCTGGACAAACAGCCGGAGATGACCGGTTGGGACGAGGATCTTGGCCCGTGGAAGCCGGTGATCAAGGGCGACAAACTCTACGGCCGCGGCGGCGCCGACGACGGCTACGCGATCTACGGCTCGCTCACCGCGGTGCTCGCGTTGCAGCAGCAGCAGCTGCCGCACTCGCGCTGCGTGGTGCTGATCGAGGCTTGCGAGGAGTCGGGCAGTTACGACCTGCCGGCCTACGTCGATCACCTGGCCGATCGCATCGGCAAGCCATCGCTGGTGGTTTGCCTGGATTCGGGCTGCGGCAACTACGATCAGCTCTGGTGCACGACCTCGCTGCGCGGTATGGCCGGCGGCAATTTCGGTGTTTCCGTGCTGGAGGAAGGCGTGCATTCGGGCGATGCCTCCGGCGTGGTGCCATCCAGTTTCCGCCTGTTGCGCCAGCTGCTGTCGCGGCTGGAGGACGAGAACACCGGTCGCATCTGCATCGAGGAGCTGCACGCAGATATCCCGGCCGAGCGCGTCGAGCAGGCGAGCGCGGCGGCCAAGGTGCTCGGCAACGCGATCTACGACAAGTTCCCGCTGCTGGACGGCATGACGCCGATGGACAGCGACCTGACCGAACTGGTGCTCAACCGCACCTGGCGGCCGGCGCTGTCGGTGACCGGCATCGACGGCATTCCGTCGTTGTCTTCGGCCGGCAACGTGTTGCGCCCGCACACTGCGGTCAAGCTGTCGCTGCGGCTGCCGCCGACGCTCGACGGCAAACAGGCCGGCGAGGTGCTCAAGAAGGCGCTGCTGCGTGACCCACCCAATGGTGCGAAGGTATCGCTGGAGCTGGAAAAGTCCTCCAGCGGTTGGAACGCGCCGGCGCTTTCGCCATGGCTGAGCCAGGCGATCGACGCGGCCAGCCGCGACTTCTTCGGCGCCCCGGCGATGTACATGGGCGAAGGCGGCTCGATCCCGTTCATGGGCATGCTCGGCGAGAAGTTCCCCGGCGCGCAGTTCATGATCACCGGCGTGCTCGGCCCACAGTCCAACGCGCACGGGCCCAACGAGTTCCTGCACATCCCGATGGGCAAGAAGGTCACCGCCTGCGTCGCCCGCGTGATCGCCGAGCAGCACGCCGCCAGCCAGCGCGGCGAGACCACCGGCGTGGCCGCGGCCGCGAGCAGCCAGGAGCGCGGCGAGCACGGGTGCTGTTGAGCGGAATGCGCAATCCGCCCCCTTGAGCGGAATGGGACGCGCCGGCTGCTACGATGCGGGCGCGTCACCAACCATCATCAGAAGGGGAACGATATGGGCGAGATCTTGTATACGATCATCATCGGTGCGGTTATTGGTGTTCTTGCACGTTTTCTGAAACCGGGCGCGGACCCGATGGGCTGGATCCTGACGATCCTGATCGGCATCGCCGGCGCCTGGATCGGCAGCATGCTCTACCCGGGCGGCATCATCGGTTTCATCATCTCGATCGTGTGCGCGATCGTGCTGCTCTTCATCTACGAGATGATCCGCAAACGCACGGCGCGACCGCGGACCTGACGGTCGCTGCAGAAGAAAACCCGGCTTCGGCCGGGTTTTTTTCCTGTTGCACTACCCCCTCCTTTGAAAGAAGGGATGGGAGGGTTTGCGGTTGCGGCCAGCGCACCCCGGCCTTCTTTCAACAGCGCGTCGCGATTGTAGGAGCGCCCCATGGGCGCGATGCACGCGGTCGCGTCACTCCACATCGCGGGCATGGCCCGCTCCTACAACAGCGCGTCGCCTGTGTAGGAGCGCCCCATGGGCGCGATCGCTCTACCACGGGTAACGGTCGCGGGGTGACCCGCTCTGCAACAAAGCGAGCGGAACAATGGCAAGCGCATCACGCTCGAGTCAGGCCGCCGACCCGTCGCCCAGCACCAGCGCGACGACGCGCTCGGCCAGCGCCTCCGCGCTCGTGCCCACCGTATCGAGCACCAACTCGGCGGACTCGGGTTTCTCGTACGGCGAATCGATTCCGGTGAAGTTCGGGATCTGCCCGGCCCGCGCCTTGGCATAGAGCCCTTTGACGTCGCGCTGCTCGGCGACCTCCAGCGGGGTATCGACGAACACCTCGATGAACTCGCCCTGCCCGAACAGTTCGCGCGCCATGCGCCGCTCGGCGCGGAACGGCGAGATGAAGCTGACCAGCACGATCAAACCGGCCTCGGTCATCAGCCGCGCGACCTCGGCGACGCGGCGGATGTTCTCGACCCGGTCCTCGTCGGTAAAGCCCAGGTCCTTGTTGAGGCCGTGGCGCACGTTGTCGCCATCGAGCACGAACGCGTGGTGGCCGAGCGCGTGCAGGCGCTTGTCGACCAGGTTGGCGATCGCCGATTTGCCCGCGCCCGACAGGCCGGTGAACCAGACGCAGCGTGGCACCTGGTGCTTGCTGCGCGCGCGCGCGGCCTTGTCGACATCGACGTGCTGCCAGTGGATGTTGCCGGCGCGGCGCAGAGCGAAATCGAGCGTGCCGGCGGCGACGGTGGCATTGCTCTGGCGGTCGATCAGGATGAAGCCGCCGAGCTCGCGATTGTCGGCGTAGGCCTCGAACGTGATCGGCTGGTCCAGGCCGAGATTGCAGTAGCCGACCTCGTTGAGCTCCAGGTGCTTGGCCGCCAGGTGCGCCTGGGTGTTCACGTCGACCTTGTGCTTGATCTCGGTGACCGTCGCGCTGACGGTGCGGGTGCCGAGCTTGAGCCAGTACGGCCGCCCCGGCAGCAGGGCGTGCTCGCCCATCCACAGCAGGTGGGCGGCGAACTGGTCGGCGACCTGCGGCGGCCGCGCCGCGGTGGCGATCACGTCGCCGCGGCTGACGTCGAGCTCGTCGGCCAGGGTCAGCGTTACCGCCTGGCCGGCGTTCGCGGCGGGCAGGTCGCCGGCGTGGGTCACGATGCGCGCGACCGTCGAACGCCGCCCCGAGGGCAGCACCACGACCTCGTCGCCGGGCTGGATCGAACCGGCGACTACCGTGCCGGCGAAACCACGGAAGTCCTGATGCGGCCGGTTGACCCATTGCACCGGCAGGCGGAAGCCGATATCCCGAGTGTCCCGGTTGGCCTGGACCGTCTCCAGATGCTCCAGCAGGCTGGGGCCGTCGTACCACGGCGTCGCATCCGAACGCAGCAGCAGGTTGTCGCCGTTGAGCGCCGACAGCGGAATCGCCTGCACCTGACCGATGCCAAGCTGCGCGGCGAGCGTGCGGTAGCCAGCGACGATGCCGTCGAACACCGCCTGGTCATACCCCACCAGATCCATCTTGTTGACCGCGAGCACCACGTGGCGGATACCGAGCAGCGAGACGATGTAGCTGTGCCGGCGGGTCTGGGTCAGCAGCCCCTTGCGCGCGTCCACCAGCACCACCGCGACCTCGGCGGTCGAGGCGCCGGTCGCCATGTTGCGGGTGTACTGCTCGTGCCCGGGGCAGTCGGCGACGATGAACTTGCGCTTGTCGGTACTGAAGAAGCGGTAGGCGACATCGATGGTGATGCCCTGCTCGCGCTCGGCCGCCAGCCCATCGACCAGCAGCGCGTAGTCGACCGCATCGCCCTGGGTGCCGTGGCGCCGGCTGTCGGACTGCAGCGCGGCGAGCTGGTCGTCAAACAGCAGCCGCGTGTCGTGCAGCAGGCGGCCGATCAGCGTGCTCTTGCCATCGTCGACGCTGCCGCAGGTGATGAAGCGCAACAGGTCCTTGGTCTCGTGCTGGTGGAGGTATTCGGCGATGTTCATGCGAATCCACCGCCTCGTGTAGGAGCGAGTCCAGTCGCACGAAAAACAATCACGCGCGCCATCAGAAATACCCCTCCTGCTTCTTCTTCTCCATCGACGCGCCCGGGTCGTGGTCGATCATGCGGCCCTGGCGCTCGGAGGTGGTGGCCACCAGCATCTCGGCGATGACCTTTTCCAGCGTGTCGGCCTGCGACTCGATCGCGCCGGTCAGCGGATAGCAGCCCAGGGTGCGGAAGCGCACCTTCTTCAGCGCCGGGGCTTCGCCCTCTCGCAAGGGCAGGCGCGCGTCGTCGACCAGGATCAGGGCGCCGTCGCGCTCGACCACCGGGCGCTCGGCGGCCAGGTACAGCGACGGCACCGGGATGTTCTCGCGGTAGATGTAGAGCCAGATGTCGAGCTCGGTCCAGTTGGAGATCGGAAACACGCGCACGCTCTCG
>JAHWKC010000124.1 GCA_019348095.1 Pseudomonadota bacterium
GAGCGCGTCGAGATCCTCGCGGCGGGCGCATCGGCGATCCACGGGCCCGATGCAGTGGCGGGCGTCATCAACATCGTCACCCGTCGCAGGTTCGACAGGCACGAAGCCCGGGCCACGTTCGGCGTGACCGAACACGGCGGCGGCGAATCGGCCGACCTGGAGTACGTCACCGGCCGCAGCGGCGAGCGCTGGTCATCGGTGCTCGCGCTGCAGTATTCGAAGACGGAGCCCGTCTTCGCGCACCAGCGCGATTTCCTCGCCGACAGCCGCAATGGGCCGCTCGGCGCGGATGTCGATCCGGCCCAGTCGCTGGTCGCGATCCGCCGCTCCGGCCCCGGGTGGCCGATCCAGTAAGCCAGCTCCGCGGGGCGGCTCACGCGCCAGATGCAAAGGTCCGCAGCCTTGCCGGCGCCGATCGTGCCGATCTCGGCTTCCAGTCCCAGCGCCCGGGCGGCATGGACCGTCATCCCCGCCAGCGCTTCCTCCGGCGTGAGCCGGAACAGCGTGCAGGCCATGTTCAGCATCAGCAGCAGCGATGTGCAGGGCGAGCTGCCGGGGTTGCAGTCGGTCGATATCGCCATCGGCACGCCGTGCCCGCGCAGCAGCGCGACCGGCGGCACCCGCGTGTCGCGCAGGAAGTAGAAGGCGCCGGGCAGCAGCACCGCGACCGCGCCGCGCTCGGCCATCGCGCGCACGCCCGTTGCCGCGGTGTGTTCGACGTGGTCGGCCGAGAGCCCGCCGAATTCCGCGACCAGCGCCGCACCGCCCAGATCGCTGAGCTGGTCGGCGTGCAGCTTGACCGGCAGATCGAGCGCGCGCGCGGCCTCGAACACGCGACGGGTCTGCGCCGGCGAAAAACCGATCCCCTCGCAGAACGCATCGACCGCATCGACCAGTCCTTCCGCATGCAGGCGTGGCAGCCACTCGACCACCGCATCGATGTAGTCGTCCGCGGAACCGCTGAACTCCGGCGGCAGCGCGTGCGCGGCCAAATAGGTGGTGCGCACCTCGATGCCGAGCGTCGCGCCGACCTGCCGCGCTACCCGCAGCATCTTGCGCTCGTTGTCGTAATCCAGGCCGTAGCCGGACTTGATCTCCAGCGTGCTCGCGCCGTCGGCGATCAGTGCGCGCGCGCGCGGCAGCGACTGGCGCAGCAGTTCGGCCTCGTCGGCGGCACGGGTGGCGCGCACGGTCGAGACAATGCCGCCGCCGGCACGCGCGATCTCCTCGTAACTTGCGCCCTGCAGCCGTTGCTCGAACTCGCGCGCGCGGTCGCCGGCGAACACCAGGTGGGTGTGGCAGTCGATCAGGCCCGGGGTGATCCAGCCTTGGGCCTCGATCACCTCGCGCGCCAGCGTCGCCGGCTCGCCGGGCAGGCCGTGGCGCGGCCCGACGTAGGTCAACCCGCCGTCGCGCCAGCCCAGCGCGGCATCATTGATCGCGCCATAGCCCTGCGGTGCATCCATGGTCGCCAGCGAGGCGCCGAGGATCAGGCCATCCCATTGCATGTCGTCTGTGTCCATCGCTGCATTGTAGGTTTGCAGCGCGGCTGCAGCATGAGTCGAGCGTAGAGCGGAGCTTGCTCCGCTGCACCGGTCCGGTGGCGGCGGGCGGCGGGCTGCCGAGCAAGCTCGGCACTATTCCGGCACGGGGCCCCGGTCGCCAACGCGCGGACCAGGCGCCACAATCGGCTCCATGAGAACGATACCCAACGCCAGGATCTGGCGCCCCCACGGTTGGCAGGACGGCGTCAAGCTCGAGGTCGACCCGCACGGCCGGATTGCGCGCGGCGGGCACGGCGGCACCACCGACCAGCGCGTGGTTCCCGGCATCGCCAACCTGCATTCGCATGCGTTCCAGCGCGCGATGGCGGGCATGGCCGAGCGCCAGACCGATGCCAACGACTCGTTCTGGACCTGGCGCGAGACGATGTACCGCTTCGCCGGGCGCTTCACCCCCGAGACGCTGCACGCGGTGGCCGCGCAGTTGTACGTGGAAATGCTCGAGGCCGGTTACACCAGCGTTTGCGAATTCCACTACCTGCACCACGCGCCCGACGGCCGGCCATACGGCGATCCCGCGGCGATGTCGCGCGCGCTGATCGAGGCCGCGCAGGAGACCGGCATCCGCCTGACCCTGCTGCCGGTGCTGTACATGAGCGGCGGCTTCGATGGGCGGGCACTTGGCGAGCGCCAGCGCCGCTTTGCCCACGATGTCGACGGCTACCTGCGCCTGCTCGATGTGCTGCGCGCCGACGCGCCCGGCATGCTGCGCATCGGCTGCGCTTTGCACAGCCTGCGCGCGGTCCCGGCCGACGCCATGCGCGTGGTGCTCGACGCGCTGCCGGCCGACAGCCGCGTGCACATCCACATTGCCGAGCAGACCGGCGAGGTCGACGATTGCATTGCGATGCGCGGCGCCCGACCGGTGCAGTGGCTGCTCGACAACGTCGACGTCGACGCGCGCTGGACCCTGGTGCATGCCACCCATCTGGTTGATGACGAGGTCCGCGGCATCGCCGGCAGCGGCGCAGCCGTGGCGCTGTGCCCGACCACCGAGGCCAACCTCGGTGACGGCCTGTTCCCGTTGCGTGCGTACCTCGACGCCGGCGGCGCCTGGGGCATCGGCTCGGATTCGCATATCTCGGTGTCGCCGGTGGAGGAACTGCGCTGGCTGGAATACGGCCAACGCCTGGCCACGCACCGACGCAATATCGCGGTGACCGATGCATCGCCGAGCGTCGGTGAGACCCTGCTGCGCGGCATCGCCGGCAGCGCGGCGGCATCGACCGGCCACGCGATCGGCAAACTCGCGGAGGGCGAATCCGCCGACGCGCTGGTGCTGGACATCAACGCGGCGCAGTTCGCCGGTGCGCGCGACGAGGACGCGCTCGACCGCTGGATATTCAGCGGCAACCGCAACCTGGTGCGCGAGGCCTGGGTCGACGGGCGCTGCGTGGTCGACGGCGGCCGCCATGTGCGCAGCGACGTCATCGCCACGCGCTACGCCGCGGCGATCGAGCGGCTGCTGTGCGAGTAGATCCGCACGCCGGTAGACGTGCCCGACAGCGTGAATGCCCTCACCGGTGAGCACCCGGGCGCCCGTCCGGAATGGCGCCACACCATGTTCTGGCGGCTTCGTCGCGCGCAGGACCGGTTCCGCCGCACGATGCGGCCACCGCGTTCGAGATAGGTTCTCTCAGCAAAACCATGCCCCCCGACCTGCTCGCCGAGATGGTCGGGCAGGGCTGTCCGATATCGCGCTGACGTCCCGAGCGGGCAGGGCGGGTTCGAGCTGTCGCCGGCCGCGCCGACGTGTTCGAAGCGCCCGCCTAGGGCATCGAGATCCGGCTTGCTTAGCGCGTTCGCAACGATAGATCGTAGGTTGGGCACGTGGCTGGTGCCCGTCATGCGCACCGACCCACTGGCAGTGGGCACGAAAGACGTGCCCACTCTACGACTGCCGTCACTCAGACCGCGAACATCCGGTTCATCGCCGCGTAATCGAGCCTCATCCGGAACATCGGTTCGAACTCGCCCTGCAGCAGCGCTTCGGCCGCCTCGCGGGCCGAAGCGAACGCGGTGTTGAACAGGCCGGGGCCGCTGCTGATGCGGCGCACGCCGGCGGCGTGCAGCTCGGACGCCGCCGGCAATCCGGGAACGGCCATGAGATTCAGGGCGATCGGGACTGCGTCGGCGATCGCGGCGGCTTCTTCGAGCGCGGCCAGTCCGGGCACGAAGCCGCCGTCCGCGCCCGCGTCGCGGTAGCGCGACAGCCGTTCGATCGTGTCGGCGACCGCGGCAGGGCCGGACGCGAGACCGCGCAGATAGACGTCGGTGCGCGCATTGATGAAGACCGTGCTGCCCAGCGCATCGCGAAGCGCGCGGATCTTGGCCGCGAGCAGGTCCGGGGCTCCCGCGCCGTCCTCGATGTTGAGGCCGACCGCGCCATGCGCGATCAACTCGGCCGCGAGCGCGGCGACGGCCTGCGGCTCGTCGCTGTAGCCGTCCTCGATGTCGACGGTGACGGGGATAGACGTCACCCGCACGATGCCTCGCACGGCGTCGACCAGCTCGCGGTGCGGCAGCGCACCGCCGTCCGCATAGCCGCGCGACCACGCGACCGCGGCGCTGCTGGTCGCCACCGCGGGTGCGCCGATTTCCTGCCACAGGCGCGCACTCGCGGCATCCCAGGCGTTGGCGAGCAGCAGCGGCCGATCCGCGCGGTGTAGCGCCGCGAAACGTGCATGCAAGGTTGCGGTCATCGAATTCTCCGTTATCGGTTCAGGTAGAGAGGGCTTGGGATTTGCGGCGCGCCTTCCGGGTGGGTGGCCCATTTCCGTGGCCACGGCCGCTATGTCCGGTGCGCGCCGGTGGGCACAAAAGCGTGCCCACCCTACGGCGACGCTTGAGTGGCCTCAGCCCGCGCCGCGAACAGATCCTCGCGCGGCCATGCGCCTTCCAGCGCCAGCAGGAACTGCTTGGTCGGCAGCCCGCCGCCGAAGCCGGTCAGCGAACCATCGGCGCCGATCACGCGATGGCACGGCAGCACGATGGGCAGCGGGTTGCGGCCGTTGGCGGCGCCCACCGCGCGCATCGCCCGTGGCTTGCCGACCCGCGTGGCCAGCTGCGCATAGCTGATCGTCTCGCCGTAGGGGATCGACGCCAGCGTCTGCCAGACCTCGCGCTGGAATGGCGTGCCGCGCGGCGCCAGTGGCAGCTCGAAACTACGGCGCTGGCCGTCGAAATACTCGCCCAGTTGCGCACGCGCGAGCTCGAACGCGGGATGTTCGCCCTCGCGCCAGTCCTCGCCCCGGCGCGCCGGGTGCCGCGGGGTGTCGAACTCGATCAGGCGCAGGCCGTCGTCGTCGGCTGCCAGCAGCAGCGGGCCGACCGGGCTGTGGATGTGGGTGTAGGTGGTCATGAGGAGGTCCCTCGAATCGCGCTGGTGCGCTTGAGCGGTGCATTGCACGCCGCTTCGCGCCAGAGGTGGATCACCGCATAGGCGCGCCACGGCCGCCACGCTTCGGCGCGGGCGCCGAGCGCACGCGCCGTCAGCGACACGCCGCCATCGCCGGCGGCGCGCCGCAGCACCAGGTCGTCGGCCGGGAACGCATCGGGATGGCCGAGCGCGCGCATCGCGATGTAGTGCGCGGTCCATGGGCCGATGCCGGGCAACGCAACCCAGCGCGCGGCGAAATCGTCGAGCGTGCGCTCATGGCGGAAGTCCACCCGGCCCTCGAGCAACGCCTGCGCGACGCTGCGGATGGTCTGCGCCCGCGCGCGGGTGAGGCCGATCAGCGCGAGGTCGGCATCGGCCAATGCCTCGGGCGTGGGGAACAGGTACTCCAGGCCGGGTCCGAACGGCGTGGCCAGCGCGTGTCCGAACCGCTGCGCCAGCCGCGTCGCCAGGGTCCGGGCGGCGGCCACGCTGACCTGCTGGCCGAGGATCGCGCGCACCGCGATCTCGAAGCCGTGCCAGCCGCTCGGCAGCCGCAGGCCGGGGCGGCTGGCGAGCAACGGCCGCAGTTTCGGGTCGGCCGACAGCACCCGCGCGATCGCGACCGGATCGGCATCCAGGTCGAACATGCGCCGCAGCCGGTTGACCATGTCCAGCAGCGCGGTCGGCGCGGCGCCGTGCAGTTCCAGCTTGAGCGCATGCGCCTCACCGCGCCATGCGCTGACGCGCAGCCAGCCCGGCGCCGCGGCATTGCCGATGACGCGCGCGTAACTCGCCGCATCGACCACCTCCACCCCCGGCAGCGCGCGGCCGCGCAGGAAGTCCAGCATTGCGCTGAAGTCGTACGGCGGGCGATAGCCGAGCCGCAGCGTCAGCGCATCGCCGGTCGGCATCGGCGGCCGTCGTCGCAGCTCGCGCGGCGCCATCCGGTAGGCGTCCTTGAAGGTGGTGTTGAAGCGGCGCAGGCTGCCGAAGCCCGCCGCCATTGCGATGTCGGTGATCGGCAGCGCGGTCTCGGTCAGCAGCTGCTTGGCGAACAGCAGCCGCCGGGTGCCGTGCACGCCGAGCGGCGCGGCGCCGAGGCGCTCGACGAACAGGCGCCGCAACTGCCGCTCGCCGAGGCCGACCCGCCCGGCCAGCGCGGCGATGGGGGCATCGGCCAGCGCGCCTTCTTCGATCAGCTTGAGCGCGCGCGCCACCGCCGCGTCGCCGCGTCGCCAGGCGCCGTCGCCCGGCGACAGCTCCGGCCGGCAGCGCAGGCACGGCCGGAACCCCGCGGCTTCGGCCGCCGCCGCGTTGGCGTAGTAGGCGACGTTCACGGCCTTCGGTGCAGGCGCCGGGCACACGGGCCGGCAGTAGATGCCGGTGGTCTTGACCGCCGTGTAGAACAGCCCGTCGAAGCGCGCGTCGCGGCTCAGCCGGGCCTGCTCGCAGACCTGCGGATCGGGCGGCGTGGGGAGGGCGGCGTCGTGCATGCGAAGCAGGCTAGCACCGGGCCCCCGCGCGGACTCGCCGGATTCGGACATCAATCGCCGGCACGGCCCTGCCGTGCGGGGGCACGCGCCAAAACAGCGGAGGGTGGCTCGACTGCACCGGCGACTGCATGTTCAGGACGCATTTGGACGCCGTCCGTTCACCACCGCACGTCCGCAACCACGCGCGTTTCGGCGCGCGTTCCCGCATCGGTCGCTCAGTGTCAGCGCGGCTCCAACGCGGGTGCGAGCGAATCGGCGTTGCCATCATGCGGCAGCGGCGTCACGCCGATCAGCTGCGCGAGCGCCGGATACACGTCGACGTTGTCGATCGCACCGATGCGCACGCCGTCGCGCCAGCCCGGGCCGTGCGCGACGAACACCGCACGCATCGACGGCAGCGTCGGATCGAAGCCGTGCGAGCCGCGCATGTGCGTCCGCGGTCGACGGGCGAGCTTCTCGCGCGGCTCG
>JAHWKC010000125.1 GCA_019348095.1 Pseudomonadota bacterium
AGGCGATCGACCGCGCCGAGCGAGGCGACCCGCGCGGGGTCAGCGAGCTGCTGGAGGTCATGCGCCGACCCTACGAGGACCAGCCGGGCCGCGAGGCCTATGCGCAGCGACGGCCGGACTGGGCAAGGTCGCGGGCGGGGTGCTCGATGCTGTCGTGCAGTTCCTAGCCCGTGCCCGTTTGCGGCGTGAGCCCAGCTCGGCTGCCGCTTCCCTTGTAGAGCCGAGCTTGCTCGGCTGCTGTTCTCGCGGTGCCGGTGAAAGGGCAAGCGGAGCAAGCTCCGCTCTACCGTAGGCGCGGCCTTCCTCCATATGTCGTGAAGACACCCCCGGAAGGCGGATTACCCCCCGTTCACCCGCGACGCGGAATGCTGTCGATGTCCGAGGAGCATGAGCATGCACATGACTATCATCCGCGCTGCCCGAATTCTGCACCACGTGATCCCCACCAGTTCCGCCGCCGCACGTCCGCGCCTGTGGCTTGCGGCGGCCGCACTGGCGTTGCTGGCCGGCTGCGCCACCGGCCTGGGCGGCTTTCCCGGAGGGCAGCAGTATCCCGGCGGGCAATATCCCGGTGGAGCCGGCCCCGGCTACGGCGCCAATGCGCTGGTCGGCACGGTAGAGAGCGTCGATCCCGGTTACGGCCGGATACTGCTGACCGCGCAGCCGTCGCAATACCAGCGTGGCTCGCGGGTAGAGGTCTACTTCGACCAGCGCACCACACTGTACTACCAGGGTCGCCAGCATCCGGTCGCGGGGCTGGAGCGCGGCGACGTGATCCGCGTGGACGCCGCGCAGTCGCGCGGTCGCCTGTGGGCGCGCAGCATCGAGGTCGTGCACAACGTCCGCGACGGCTATCGCGGCGGCGGCGGTCGTGGCGACCACTACGGCCCCGGCTACGGCGGGCAATACGGTGACCAGTTGCAGGGCACCGTCGGCTTCGTGGACCCGCGCGCACGCGTGATCGAACTCGAGGCAGGTGGCCATGGTGGCGGGTACCGCGGCGGCTATGCAGATCGTGCGCAGGTGCGCTACGACCGCAACACTACGGTGGAGTACCGCGGCCGCCGCTATCGGCCGGAGAACCTCGAACGCGGCGATCTCATCCGCATCCAGGCGCGGCGCTGGGGCAACGACTGGCTGGCGGAGCGCATCTGGGTGGAACGCAGCGTGCGCGAGCGCTGGTAGCGGGACCGCCGTCCGACCGGACTCCCTTCCGTCGTAGGAGCGGCTTCAGCCGCGACCTGTACATCATCGCCAAGATTCGCAAGGTCCCGGCCGGTGTCGCTTCTGGATCGAAGCGGGTTGGACAGGCGCCGACGCTCTCTCGGAGGCTGGAGTTCCTCGGAAACCGACTCCGGTTCGCGGCTGAAGCCGCTCCTACGAAGTCAGCCACCGGCCGGAGCGGGCCGGTGGCTGGACCCGGTGCGCGCGGCGCGGCGAAACTCAGACCGGTACGAACGGCTTGGCGCCCTTCTTCTCGCTCTTCTCGGCGCGCTTTTCCTTCATGGTCTTGGCCGGCTTCTTCTTCTGTTCCTTCTTGCGGTCCATCCCCTTGCTCATGATCGTGTCCTCGCAGTTCGATGGCGGCCGTGGGCGGAATGCCACGGCAGGTGAGCAGTATGCGCCTGCAAACGCGCGTTGAAGCGCCGGCCGGCGCCGACGCCGGATACGCAAACGGCCGGAGCCTGGGCCCCGGCCGTCTGTGACATGCGCCTTGGTTCAGGTCAGTCCGCGGTCACCACCGCGCGGGTCTGGGTGCTGACCAGGGTGTAGTTGGCAACCACGGTGGCGAAGCCGGTGACCTGGTAGGTGTAGGTGCCCGGCTCGCTCACCGCGAACTCGAGCAGCTCCGGGTTGTCCAGGGTGGCCGCCGAGGCGACCTGCTGGCCCTGCGGATTGAGCAGGTACAGGTCGATGTCCACGCCACCGTCCCAGCTCAGGTGCGCCTTGATCGTGGTGACATCCTGACCGACCTCGAACGGGATTTCCTGGATCTCCAGGTTCTCGACCGACGGCCCCATGGTCCCGGTGAAGGTTTCGGACTCCTCGACCAGCTCGACATTGCTCGCGAACAGCTGCCCGTCGACCAGCGCGCCGTCGAAGTAGGTCGATCCCTCCACGCCGCGCAGCTCGACCTGGTGCAAGCCGGCGGGCAGGCCGTTCAATGCGAAGCTGCCGTTGGCATCCGCGGTCGCGTTGTAGAAGCTGATCCGGCCACGCGCGATGCCGTCGACGTAGACATCGGCCACGCCGCCCTTGCTGTCGCGCGGGTACTGCAGCTGGAATGCCTTGCCCTGGAACGACAGGTTCAGGCGCGGCACCGACTTCTTGCTGACCTTCGCGGCCTGGAAGCTGCCGTCGCTGGCACCATCGGCGTTCACTGCCTGCCAACGGCCGCTGTAGGCCAGCTTGCCGTCGCTGTCGCTGACCGTGTTCCACTCGCCCTGGCTCGACCAGGCGGTGTCGCCGTCGAGGAAGCGCTGGCGCTCGCCTTCGGTGCGCGAGGCCAGGTCGACCGCGGCCAGCACGTCGACATAGCCGCCGCCGACCACGTGGTAGGGGTGCTCCGGCATCGGCGTGGCGGTTTCCATCAGGATCTGTTCGATCTGGTCCGGCGAGAGGTCGGGGTTGGCCTCCAGCAGCAGCGCGGCGGTGCCGGCGATGAACGGCGTGGCCATGCTGGTGCCGCTGATGCAGTGGTAGTACGTGGTGTAGCTGGGGTAATCGGCATTCACCACCGGGCCCAGGGCGCCGATCACGGTCCCCGGCGCGCGGGTCGAGCAGATGCTCGAGCCTGGGGCGACCACGTCGATGTGCTTGTAAGTGTCGCCCTCAACACCGCGGCTGGAGAAATTCGACAGTTCGCCGGCCTTCGTGCCTGAGCCGACGTTGATCACCCACGGCACGATCGCATAGGGGTTGAGCGAGTCCTCGTCGGGGCCGCCGTTGCCGGCTGCGAACGACACCACCATGCCGCGCCGGTAGGCTTCGTAGCTGGCCTTGTTGATGGGGTTGTTGGGGTCGTAGACGCTGTTGGAGCTGCCCCAGGAGTTGGTGATGATGTCGATCCCGTAGCGCTCCTGGTTGTTGAGCGCGTAATCGAAGCCCATCAGCGCGTACAGGATGCTCAAGCCCTCGCCGGCACCGATGCCGACCAGGTCCGCGCCCGGGGCGATGCCGTCGTAGTAGCGTGCGCGGCGGGTGTCGTTCAGCGACGCCTCGCCGGTGCCGCCGACGGTGCCGGCGACGTGGGTGCCGTGGCCGCTGCTGGTGTCGGTGTTGGACTGGTTTTCCACCACCGCCGAGGCGCCGACCAGGTCCAGATCGCCAATCAGCTTGACGTTCTGCACGGTCTTGCTGCCGAACTGCAGGTCAGGGTGGTTGGCGTCCACGCCCGAATCGAGCACCGCCACGGTGACGCCCTTGCCGGTCAGGCCGATGTTGTCCTGGACCTTGTGGCCGTTGGTGATCTCGCCGGCCTCGTAGTTGAAGTAGTCCAGCGGGGCATCGAAGTAGATGCTCTCCACGCCGTCCCAGGTGGCGACCTCGCGCACCTGCGCGCTGGTCAGCAGCGCGCCGGCCATCGGCAGCTGCTGCATCGGGTGCACGCTGGCGGTCAGCTCGAGCAGGCGGTCGGCCTGGCCCATTTCGCTGAAGGTGACGACCACCCGGTGGGTCGATTCGGTGTCGAGCCGCTGTTGCAGGTCGCCGGAGATCAGCGCATCGGCGCTGGCGCCGAAGGACAGCAGCAGGCCGGTGGCGACAGCCAGGCCAAGCACGGTGCGGGTGCGTGATGTGCGGGTGCGTGGGGAGGTGTTCATGGCAGCCCTTCGAGGGTGGAGGTCGGATCACTATCGGAACCTGCGTGCTGCCGCACCATCCGGGGTTTCCCCCGCGCGGCGTGGGGGAAAACCCCCGTGCGCCGCGGTACGGGGCGGTTCAGCGGACAACGCAGGGGTCGATCCGCCTTATGGCGTGATGAGGGCGTGTGGAGATCCGCATGATTGGCGGTGCCAAGAGCTGCCGATCGCGTCGGCGCGTGGCTGGCGGAACTGCATACGAAGTTCGCCGGCCCCGCGGTCTGCACTTCGCTGCCACGTAGAATGGGCGGATGCCTTTGATCACCTTGAACAACCTCGACTACAGCGTTGGCGGCCCCCTCTTGCTCGAAAACGTCGAGCTGTCGATCGAGCCGGGCGAGCGCATTGCCCTGATCGGGCGCAACGGCGCGGGCAAATCCACCCTGATGAAGCTGCTCGCCGGCGAGTTGCAGCCTGACGACGGCGAAGTCCGTCGCGAGGGCGGGGCCCGGATCTCGCGGCTGCCGCAGGAAGTGCCGGCCGGACTGCCTGGCGACGTGTTCGACGTGGTCGCCTCGGGCCTCGGCAGCACCGGCGAGCTGCTGGCCGAGTTCCACCACCTCACCCAGCAGGCGGACGCGCCGGCCGAGCGCATGGCGGCAGTGCAGCAGGCGATCGAGGACGCCAACGGCTGGAGCGCCGACCAGCGCGTGGTCGAGACGCTGGAGCGGCTCAGCCTCGACGGCGATGCGGCATTCGCCGGACTGTCCGGCGGCATGAAGCGCCGCGTGCTGCTGGCGCGCGCGCTGGTCTCCTCGCCCGACCTGCTGCTGCTGGACGAGCCGACCAACCACCTCGACATCGCCGCGATCGACTGGCTGGAGACCTTCCTCAAGGGCTGGGCCGGTGCGCTGGTGTTCGTCACCCATGACCGCCGGTTCCTGCGTGCGCTGGCCACGCGGATCGTCGAGATCGACCGCGGCCAGGTCACCAGCTGGCCCGGCGACTGGGCCAACTACGAGCGCCGCCGCGAGGAGCGCCTCAATGCCGAGGCGCAGGAAAACACGCGTTTTGACAAGTTGCTGGCGCAGGAGGAAGTCTGGATCCGCCAGGGCATCAAGGCCCGCCGCACCCGCGACGAGGGCCGCGTGCGCCGGCTCAAGGCGATGCGCAACGAACGTTCGGCGCGACGCGAGCTCACCGGCAACGTGCGCATGGATTTCGCCCAGGCCGAATCGTCGGGCAAGAAGGTGATCGAGGCCAGGCAGGTTTCGTTCGACTACGGCGGCAAGCCATTGTTGCGCGAGCTGTCCACCACGATCTTCCGCGGCGATCGCATCGGCCTGATCGGCCCCAACGGCAGCGGCAAGACCACCCTGATCAAGGTCCTGCTGGGCGAGCTGCCGCCGGCCGCGGGCGAGGTGCGCACCGGCAGCAATCTGCAGGTCGCCTATTTCGACCAGTACCGCGCGACCCTGCGCGAGGACTGGAACGCACTGGAGAATGTCGCCGAAGGCCGCGAGTTCATCGAGGTCGGCGGCAAGAACAAGCACGTCATCGGCTACCTGCAGGATTTCCTGTTCACCCCCGAACGCGCCCGGGCGCCGATCACGCGACTCTCGGGCGGCGAGCGCAACCGTCTGCTGCTGGCCAAGCTGTTCGCGCAGCCCTCCAACCTGCTGGTGATGGACGAACCGACCAACGACCTGGACGTCGAGACATTGGAGCTGCTGGAGGACATCCTCGGCGACTATCCCGGCACGCTGCTGCTGGTCAGCCACGACCGTGACTTCCTCGACAACGTGGTCACCTCGACCCTGGTGATGGAAGGCGACGGCCGGGTCGGCGAGTACGTTGGCGGCTACAGCGACTGGTTGCGGCAGCGGCCGGCGGCGAGCGCCGCGGCGAGCGCGGGGACCGGTGCGGCCGCCGTATCCAGGTCAGCCGCCATGCCGGTCTCGCCGATCGCCAGAGCGGCCGAGACCCCGGCAACTGCAAAACGCAAGCTCAGCTACAAGGAAGCGCGCGAGCTGGAGCAGTTGCCGCAGCGCATCGAAACGCTGGAAACCCGGCTGGCGGCGCTCACCGCGGCGATGAACGACCCGGCGTTCTACCAGCGCGATGCGGCCGCGATCGCCGCCGACAACGCCGCGCTGGCGGACGTGCAGGCGGAGCTCGATGTCGCCTATGCACGCTGGGCGGCGCTGGAGTCACAGTAGCGTTGGCTGAACGCTTCGCGCGCCTGCCGCGGGTCAGGCATTGCGGTCGGACCGGCCATGCAACTGGTCGGACTGCCATGGCCAGCGGCCCTCCAGTTCCATCTGCAGGGCCATGCTGAGGAAGGTGCGGATCAGCACGATCAATCCCAGCACCAGCACATCATCGAGCGTGGGCGTCACCGCCACGGTGCGGATGATGTCGGCTGCGACCAGGAACTCCAGGCCCAGCAGAATGCCGCGCCCGAGGTCCTGGCGGAGCGCGCCGCGGACATGGGCTACACCGCGCTGGCGCTCTGCGACGACGCCGACCTGGGGGGCGTGATCCGCTTCGCGCTGGCGCCCGACAAGGTCCCGTTCCTCAAGTCGAGCTGGCTGACGATCCTGGCGCTTGCGGTGCCGGCCCTTCGGCTGTTCCGCGCGCTTAGCTTCCTGCGCGCCGCGCGGGGGCTCCGCGGACTCCGGCTGGTCCGGATCGTCGGCACCGCCAACCGCAGCATGAACGCTCTCAAGAGCACGCTCGAGCGCCGCGGCTTCATTTATGTCGCCGGGCTGACCGCGCTGGTGATCTTCCTCGGCGCGGCGGGCATGCTGAATTTCGAGAATGCGCGTGACGTCGAGGGCGGTTTCACCTCCTACGGCCACGCGCTGTGGTGGACTGGAATGCTGGTCGCAAGCATCGGCACCGAGAATTGGCCGGTCACGACCGAGGGCCGGGTGCTGACCATGCTGCTTGCTACCTATGGACTGGCGATGTTCGGCTATATCGCCGCGACCTTCGCCAGCTTCTTCATCGGTCGCGATGCCGAAGAGTCCACCGGACCGGTTGCCGGAAACAAGGA
>JAHWKC010000126.1 GCA_019348095.1 Pseudomonadota bacterium
CAGGACGAGCCTGTGCAGTGCGGCGGCGAACCGCAGCGGCAGTGCAGCGCCAGCCGGTTCATGCGCCCACGGGGCAAGGGCCTCCCGGACGACGCCGCCGCCGTCCCAGTCGGTCGCCGCATTCTCGAGAAGAGAGCTCATGAGCGCCGAACGTCGCTCGGCCTCGTGCTGGGCGTGCTCGCGCAGTCGCGCAGGCGCTCCATCAGCCGGCCGGCGCTGGCGCTGGCCTGGTCCTGGGTGTCGCCGCCGAACTCGACCATCAGCCAGCCGTCGCCGTCGGGCAGCCTGGCGATTGCGTCGGGGTGCATGTGCTTGTCACGCATGAACCGGATGAGGTTGTCGTCGAAGCCCTCCAGCCCCACCGGCCCGGCGTCCAGCACCTCGGGCACGTGCGCGGCGGCGCCGCATACGTCGGCATAGCCCAGCATCAGCAGCGTGCGACAGGGCGGCCGCGGCACCAGGCGCAGGCGCGCGCGCAGCACCACCACGCAGGTGCCCTCGGAGCCGACCAGTGCACGGGCGACATTGGCCCCGCAAGCGGGCAGCAGCTCGTCGAGGTTGTAGCCGGACACGCGCCGCGGAATGTCGGGGTAGCGCTCCGGGATCAGCTCGGCATAGCGCTCGCGCAGGGCCTTCAGGCCGCGGTAGATCGCGGCCTTGGCGTCCTCACCGCCGGCATGGGTATCGATCTCGTCGGGGCCGTCGCCCGCAGCCCCGTCCGGGCGCTCCACGCCGTTTCCGTCACCGACCCAGAAGCGGGCGCCGTCGTAGGTCAGCACCTCCATCGCGATCACGTTGTCGGCGGTCCGGCCGGCCATGACCGAATGCACGCCGCAGGAGTTGTTGCCAATCATGCCGCCGAGCGTGTTGTGCGCGTGCGTGGACGGATCCGGGCCGAAGGTCAGGCCATGTTCGGCCGCGGCGTCGCGCAGCTGGTCCAGCACGCAGCCCGGCTCGACCAGCGCGGTGCGCGCCCGCGGATCGATCTCCACGATGCGGTTGCACCATTTCGAATAGTCGATGACCACCGCCGTGTTGCAGCACTGCCCGGCCAGGCTGGTGCCGCCGCCGCGCGAGAGCACCGGCGCGTCGAACTCGCGGCAGGCCGCGACGGTGGCGACCACGTCGTCGAGGTCGCGCGGCACCACCACGCCGATCGGCACCTCGCGGTAATTGGAGGCGTCGGTGGCGTACAGCGCGCGCGCGCCGGCGTCGAATCGCACCTCGCCGCTGATGCGCTCGCGCAGCCGGCGGGCGAGGGCATGGGCCTGGTCGGATGCGAGCGCAACCACGGCATCACACCCGGTATGCCGCGAGGTCCTGCTCGCGCAGGGTCAGGCCGTGGCCGGGGCACGCCCGGTCAGGCACCAGCATGCCGCCGCGCAAGGGCGCGGCGCCGTCGAACGCGAGCGCTTCCAGGCACACGTGGTCGTGGAAATATTCGACGTGGCGAAGCTCCGGCAGCGCTGCGCAGACCGGTGCATGCAGCGCCGGCGCGCAGTGCGCCGACAGCGGCACGTGGTGCGCGCGCGCCAGCGCGGCGGCCTGCAGGAATCCGCTGTAGCCGCCGCAGCGGGTGGCATCGACCTGCAGCACGTCGACCGCGCCGGCGGCCAGCATGCGCAGGAAGTAGTGCACGTCCCAGCCGTACTCACCGGCGGCCAGCTCCATGCCCGCCGGCAGGCGATCGCGCAGCAGGCGCAGGCCGGGCAGGTCGTCGGACGACAGCGGCTCCTCGAACCAGTCGACCCCCGCGGCGCCGAACTGCGGCGCGAGTGCCAGCGCCTGGCCGCGATCGTAGGCGCCGTTGGCGTCGACCATCAGGCCGGGCGTGCTGCCGATCGCCGCGCGCGCGGCATTCACGCGGGCCGCGTCGCGCCCGGGCTCGCGGCCGATCTTCATCTTCACCCGGTCGATGCCCTGCTCGATCCAGCCCGACAGCTGGGTCGACAGCTGGACGTCGTCGTAGCTGGTGAAGCCGCCGCTGCCGTACACCGGCACGCGTTCGCGCGCCGTGCCCAGCAGGTCCGGCAGCGACACCTGCAGCAGTCGGGCCTTCAGGTCCCACAGCGCCACGTCGAGCGCCGACACCGCCATCGCGCCGAGTCCGGGATGGCCTATGTTGCGCAACGCAGCGACCGCCTCGCCATGCAGTGCCGCGGTATCGAAGGCATCGCGGCCGCGCGCCAGCGGCGCCAGCGAGTCGGCGATCACCACCGCGACCGCGCGGTGCCCATAGGTGTATCCCAGCCCGCTGCAGCCACCGGCGTCGACCCGCACCGTGACCATGGTGGTGCTGTCCCAGGCCACGGTGCCGTCGGACTCGGGCGCATCGGTCGGCACGGTGAAGGCGTCGGTGCGGACCCGCTGGATCGGGCAGGCCGGCTTCACCCGCGGCCCTGCCCCGGCAGCATGCCCGCCGCGACCTGCTTGGCGCTCTGCTTGATGATCCCGCCGCGGTCGGGATCGCCATGCACCAGCGAGGACATCAGTGCACGCGCCTGCTCCAGCGTGATGTGCGGCGGCAGCGGCGGAACGTTGGGATCGGTGATGGCGTCGATGACGACCGGCCGATCGGCGGCCAACGCCTGATCCCAGGCGTCTCCGACCTGGCCGGGATCGTCGACGCGAATCCCGCGCAGGCCGAGGAGCTCGGCGTATTTGGCGTAGGGAAAATCGATCACGTCCTGCGCGGCGGAGAACTTGGGATCGCCGGCCAGCACGCGCTGTTCCCAGGTCACCTGGTTCAGGTCGTGGTTGACCAGCACCAGCACGATGAAGGTCGGGTTGCTCCAGTCCTTCCAGTACTGCTGCACGGTCAGCAGTTCACCGCTGCCGTTCATCTGCATGGCGCCGTCGCCGACCATCGCGATCACCGGGCGATCCGGGTGGGCGGTCTTGGCGCCGATCGCGTAGGGCACGCCGCTGCCCATGGTGGCCAGCTGGCCCGACAGCGAGCCGTTCATGCCGCGGCGCATCTTGACGTCGCGCGCGTACCAGTTGGTGTGCGAGCCCGAATCGCCGCACAGGATCGCCCGCTCCGGCAGGCGCGGCGACATCTCCCAGAACACCCGTTGCGGGTTGATGGGCTTGGCCTCCACCATCGCCCGCGCCTCCAGGTCGCTCCACCAGCCGGCGACGTTCTGCTCGATGTTGTGGCGCCAGCCGCGGTCCTGCTTGGGCAGTAGCAGCGGCAGCAGGCGGCGCAGGGTTTCGGCGCTGTCGCCGACCAGGTTGACCTCGGTCGGGTAGCGCATGCTCATGTTGCGCGGCCGGATGTCGATCTGCACCGCGCGGGCCTGGCCGTCCTTGGGCAGGAACTCCGAATACGGGAAGGTGGTGCCGACCATCAGCAGCGTGTCGCAGTGCTGCATCATCTCCCAGCTCGGCTCGGTGCCGAGCAGCCCGATCGAACCGGTCACGAACGGCAGCTCGTCGGGCACCGCGGCCTTGCCCAGCAGCGCCTTGGCCACGCCGGCGCAGAGCTTCTCGGCGACTTCGATGACCTCGTCGGTGGCCAGCAGCGCTCCGGCGCCGACCAGCATCGCGACCTTGCTGCCCTCGTTGAGCACCGCCGCGGCGCGCTGCAGCTCCTCCTCGTTGGGCTGCGGCCGCGGCTGGGCATGGCCGACGCCAGAGTAGACATGGCCGTGCGAGCGCGGCGGGCTGTCGACCGCCTCTTTCTCCTGCAGGTCATTGGGCACGATGATGCAGGTCACCGCGCGTTCGGCCGCGGCAATGCGCATGGCGCGATCGACCACGTGGCGCACCTGGGCGGGCGCGTTGACCTGCTCGACGTAGTTGCACACGTCCTTGAACAGGCTCTTGAGGTCGGCTTCCTGCTGGTAGTCGCTGCCCAGCGCGGTCATCGCCTGCTGGCCGACGATCGCGACCACGGGCATGTGGTCGCCCTTGGCGTCATATAAGCCGTTGAGCAGGTGAATCGCGCCGGGGCCGGAGGTGGCCATGCACACGCCGGTGCGGCCAGTGAACTTGGCATAGCCGCAGGCCATGAACGCGGCCATTTCCTCATGGCGCACCCGCACGTAGCGGAAGCGGTCGGACGCGCGGCCGAGCGCCCCCATGATCCCGTTGATGCCATCGCCGGGGTAGCCGAAGATGCAGTCCACGCCCCAGTCGCTCAGGCGCTGCAGCAGAAAATCGCCGACGGTAGTGCTCATGTCGAATCCTCGCTCAGGGATGGAGTGTGCTGGTGGCGTTCCACCGTCCGGCGCGCGCGGCGCGTGCCGGTGGCGCCGTCCTGGCCGGCACGCCGCTCCGGCCGCGCGGCCTGCGGCGGCTTGCGGCTGCGGCGCTCGATGTCGCTGAGGATGCGTGCGCTGTTGAGCAACCCGACGTGGCTCAGCGCCTGGGGGATGTTGCCCAGCATCTCCCCGCGCGCGGTGTCCCACTCCTCGGTCATCAGCCCGACGTGGTTGCACAGCGTCAGCAGGTGCTCGAACAGTTTCCGCGCCTGGTCGACCCGTCCGCTCAGCGCGAGGTTGTCGACCAGCCAGAACGAGCACGGCAGGAACGCGCCTTCATGGCCCGGCAGCCCGTCCAGGCCGATGTCGTTGCGATAGCGGCGCAGCAGCCCGCCATCGACCGTGAGGTCTGCGCGTATCGCATCCACGGTGGCGATCGCCTCCGGTGAATCGGCCGCGACGAAGCCGACCAGCGGCAGCAGTAGCAGGCTCGCATCGAGATCGCCCGCGCCGTAGCGCTGCACGAAGATCCCGCGCTCGCCATCGAAGCCGTGGCGCATCACGTCCTCGCGGATGTCCCCGCAGATCCGGCTCCAGTGCTCGGCGCGCTCGGCCGAGCACCGGTCCCGCGCGGCGCACACACCGCGGTCGAAGGCCACCCAGGCCAGCACCTTGGAGTGCACGAAATGCGCGGTGTTGCCGCGCATCTCCCAGATACCGTGGTCGGCCTCGCGCCAGCGCCGTTCGAGTTCCTCCAGCAGCGCCACCTGCAGGTCCCAGGCGTCGTCGGCCAGGTGCAGGCCGTTCTGGCGGCCGATGTGCAGCACGTCCATGACCTCGCCGCGGGTATCGAGCTGGAACTGCTCGTTGGCGGCGTTGCCGACCCGCACCGGTCGGGAGCCACGATAGCCCGGCAGCCAGTCGAGCTCGCGCTCGGGCACCTCGATGCCGCAATCGATGCGGTACAACACGTGCATGGTGAAGGGATCTCGGCGCACCGCATCGACCAGCCAGTCGCGCCATTTCTCGGCCTCGTCGCGATAGCCGTTGCCAAGCAGCGCCAGCAACGTGAACGCCGCATCGCGCAGCCAGCAGTAGCGGTAGTCCCAGTTGCGCACGCCACCGACGATCTCGGGCAGCGAAGTGGTCGGTGCCGCGATGATGCCGCCGGTCGGGTCGTAGATCAGGCCCTTCAGCGTCAGCAGCGATCGGCTGACCGCGCCGCGCCAGGGCCCGTCGTACTCGCATCGGTTCATCCAGTCGCGCCACCAGCGCTCGCAGCTGTCCAGCGCCGCTTGCGGGTCCAGCGGCGGGTCCGGCGGTGGACAGCCGTCGGCCAGGGTCATGGCGAAGGTGACGCAGTCGCCGGCGCCGATCTCGAAATCCGCGATGATGTCGCTGCCCTCGACGTGCAACGGCACGGAGGCATCCAGCGCCACCGCGGTCTCGCCGGCAGTGGCGACCCAGGCGCCGCCACGGGCCTGGATCCGTGGCACCTGCGCGCCGTAGCCGAATCGCGGCCGGAACAACATGCGCATCGGCACGCGACCAGTCAGGCCGCGCACCACGCGCACCACCTCGGCGCAGTCGGGATCGATCGGCATGCAGTCCGACACCCGCACCCGTCCGGCGGAGGTTTCCATGTCGCAGTCCACCACCAGCGTGTCCTGGCGGTAGCGCTGCTCGCTGTGGAGTGACTCGGGCTGGCGTGGCCCACCGGCCGGCGCCAGTGACCAGCAGCCGTGTTCTTCGGTACCCAGCAGTGCGGCGAAGCAGGCCGCCGAGTCGAACTGCGGCAGGCACAGCCAGTCGATGCAGCCCGACCGGTCCACCAGCGCGGCCCCGCGGCTGTTGCTGATGAAGGCGTGGTCGGCGAGCGACGATGGCATGGGGTGCGATGCTCCCTGGCTGCGCGGGCGCGCTGCCGGACGAGAGGTCGGGGTCGGCACGCGCCGACGCTGGCGGTCGCCGCCAGCGCGCCGCCAGCTGCGCGGGTGACCTCGCGGACGACAACGAATGGCGCGGCGACGATGGGACCTCTGCACTGTACGTAGCGCCTGTCGGCGCCCGGTGAAACCTGGCCGGTCGATCAGCCGAGCCTCTCGATCAGCGCCTGCGCATCGAACGGCGCGTGGACCTTGGCGTCGTTGTCGAAGTAGCAATAGACATCGCGCTGCTTCGTGGGCGGCATCTCCTTGTGCGCCGGGGCGCTCCCGACGCGCTGCTTGGCGCCGCGACGCCGCTCGTTGGCGAGGAGTCGAGCCGCGCTGCCAGCGCGCGCCGCACGTCGGGGGGGAGCAGCCACAGCGCGCCCGCCTGCGCGCCGAGCGTGGCGAGCGCGGCGAGCGCCGTCTGGGCGAGCGCGGGCAGGTCGAGCGGGCCGAGCGCCGGCAGCGCCTCGCGCAGCGGCGCCCCGGTCCGGGCGAAGGGCAGGTCCGCCCCGCGCTCGACGAGCAGCTGGGCCGCGACGAACGCGCCGCCGAAGACCCAGAGCACGTTGCGGAAGCGCTGCGGCCCGTCGGCCAGCAGCAGCGCGCACGCGGGGACGACGAACAGCCACCAGCCGGTGGAGGCGGGCGAGGGCACGAGCACGACCAGGTAGGCCAGCCCGATCAGCGCGACGAGCGACGAGAGGTTGAT
>JAHWKC010000127.1 GCA_019348095.1 Pseudomonadota bacterium
CTCGGTCGAAAAACGGCGGGCATCCATGCCCGCCGCCCCTTCGGGGTCTGTGGAGTGACCCGACGGACGAATTTGCGTGGGCAGCAACGGCAATGCCACAGCCACAGCCACAGCCACAGCCACAGGCACAGGCACAGGCACAGGCACAGGCACAGCCAGAGCCAGAGCCAGAGCCAAGATTCGACTGGATTCAAGGTTCGCTGGGATCACATCGGGTGAAGACTGGTGATCTCAGTCGGGCTGCGAGGCCATCCGCAGCGGCGGGTCACCGCGCCTCGCGGGCCAGCAGGCTGCCCGCGTACAGGGCTGCCAGCAGCAGCGTCAGCCCGCCCCAGAATGTCGAATAAAACGCCAAGTGCGTGTTGAACGGGAACACCGTCACCACCAGCGCCAGCATCGCCGGGTGCGCGTTCTCACGGGCCTGCGCATCGGCGAAGCGCCACGCGCGCCACGCCAGGGCGGCGCCGGCGAGCCACATCAGCAGGCCGAAGAAGCCGGTCTCGCTCAGCACCTCCAGCACGATCTGGTGCGCGTGCAGCGCCGGGCCATCACCCCAGACCGCGAGCTCGCCCGGCTGGGGATCGCAGGCCGCGAACGCTTCTCGGAACCCGCGCGCGCCCACGCCGTTGAACGGATGCTCGCGCGCCATGCACAGCGCCGCGCCCCAGATCCGGGTGCGTCCGGACAGGGCGACGTCGACCCCGCCCTGGTCGGCGGTCAACACCTCGGCGGTGCGCTCGATGCGCTCGCCCACCTGCGGCGAGGCGACACTCAGTACCGCAAGGGCAATCGCGCCGAAGGCGAACACGCCCAGCAGCTTCTTCCAGCCGAGCAGGCTCCAGCCGGATAACAGCAGCACCAGTGCGAAGGTGATCCACGACGCGCGCGCACCGGCCATCAGCACCACGATGCCGATCGCCGCGGCGGCCACGCTCCAGCCGCCCATACCGAAACGCCGACCCGCCGCATACAGCACGAACGGCGACAGGCTGGCGATCACCAGCCCGAGCTTCAGGTTGCAGGGCCCCAGGATGCCGCTGAGGCGGTCCACGCCAGCGGTATCCTCGGCGCTGCACATGCCGCGGTCGCTGATCAGGTGTTTGAGCGTGTCGATGCCGGCGAACAGCGGACTGGTGCCGGTCAGCGCCTGGGCCAGCGCATCGAGGGTCCACACGCCCATGATGATCGCCAGCCCACCGAAGGTGATCCGACGCCCACCGGTGTTGGCGACCGCCGACGCGGTCAGCCACAGGAACGGCAGGTAGCGCAGGTCGACGGCGGCCTCGCGTAGTGCCCGGCCGGTATCGACCGCGTCGAAGGCCGACACCAGTTCAGGCAGCCAATAGGCGAAGAACAGCACGCTGGTCAACGCCCAGGCGTGGTGGCTGAGCAGTTGCGCGCCGCCGCGGAAGCGCGAGCCGGCCAGCTTGAAGATCGCCACCAGCGCACCCAGCACCAGCACGCCTTCGGCATAGCCGGGCGCCGGCCACAGCGCGACGAAAGCCAGGACCCACGCCGGTGCCCAGCGCCAGCCCGCCGCGCCGTGCGATGCGCGCGGCATGTCACCGGGGGCGCGGTCGGTGGAAGTCATGTCAGCGGACGGCTGGTTCATCGATGAGTTCGGCATAGAGAGCGAGGGTGGCGTCCTGCATCGCGGCCAGGGTGTAGGGAATCCTAGCCGGTGGTGCCGGCGGACGGGCGAGCAGGGCCTGCGCGGTGTCGGCCAGTGCCGCCGCGTCGAACGGTGCGACCGCCCCGCCCGGCTGCAGCTCACGCAGCAGCTCGCCGACGCCGCCGTGCGCCCAGCCGAGCACCGGCCGGCCTACCGACAGCGCCTCGATCACGGTGCGCCCGAACGCTTCGGGCTTGCGCGAGAGCTGCAGCACCAGGTCGCTGGCCGCGTAGGCGCGTGCAATTGCCTCGGTTGGCGCGGTCAGCGCAATCGCGCCGCCGATGCCGAGCGCCGCCGCCTCGCGTTCCAGCTCCAGCATGTACGCCTGGCGACCGGCATCGCGCGCCCCGGGCAGCCACAGGCGGGCATCGATGCCACTGCGGCGCAGCGACGCCAGCAGCGCCAGCGCATCGGCATGCCCCTTCAGCCGCGTGCCACGCCCGGCCAGCAGCAGCAGCGGACCGTCGTCGCCCAGTGCCGGGTGCTGCGCCGCGGCCCAGCGACGGGCCTGTCGATCCGGTGCCGGGCAGCGCGGAAAGGCAGCCGGATCTATCCCGCGCGGGATCACCCGCAGCTTCTCGGCGGCCGCTCGCGGATAGTGCTGCCGCACATGACTGCGCACGCTGTCGGAGACGCAGATCACCCGTTCGCCGCGGGTCATCACTTCGCTGTAGCGCGACGGCGAATTAAGCCCGTGCACGGTGGTGACAAAACGCGGGCGCGCACCTTCGCGCATGCCGCGCAGTGCCATCAAACCAAGCCAGGCCGGCAGCCGCGAGCGCGCATGCACCAGGTCGACCGCCTCACTGGCGAACAGCGCCCGCAGCCTGCGCACGTGCCGCAGCGTCAGCAATGACTTGCGGCCGATATCGATTGCGACGTGTTCGGCGCCGGCGGCCTGCAGTCGCGGCACCAGGCGCCCGCCGGCGGAAATCACGATCGCGCGGTGGCCGGCACGCACCAGCGCGTCGGCAACTTCGATGGTGGAGCGCTCCACCCCGCCCGATTCAAGCGCGGGCAGCAACTGGACGATGGTCAGCCGGCGCACGATGCGACTCCCGGATCAAAGGATGGGTTGAGCAACGCGATATCCACACGCCCTGCACCGAACCGTCGCGCCGGCAGCGGCACAGCCGTCGCGGCGCAAGGCATCGCAATGCCAATGCTGCAACCCTGCGGGCGCGGAGTTCGCCGGCACGGGCGGGTTCGCAATGATGGGTATCGCTTCGCTCACCCCGTCCTACGGTGCGTCGGGCTGGGCGTCATCGTCGAGCACGAAATGCGCGCCGCAGTACGGGCACTGGCTCTCGCGCTCGGCTTCGATCGGCAGATAGACCCGCGGATGCGAATTCCACAGCGCCATCGACGGCAGCGGGCAACTCAGCGGCAGGTCGGCGCGCGTCACCGTGTAGCGCTGCTCGGCGTTGGCCTGAGTGGGGTGGTCGGAGGCTGCGGTCATGGCGGCGATGCACGGGCGTTGCGAGGTGCGCAGTTTAGCAGCCGACGCATCCAGGGCCGCGAGGGCCTTTCCTTGCGGGCGCGTCCGGACGCTGTAGGAGCGGCTTCAGCCGCGATCAGGCGATGGAGCGCTTGCACCGGTTCCGGATCGCGGCTGAAGCCGCTCCTACGGAAGAGCGGGAGCCGACGCGCCGCACGCTACGCAGGCAGCTCGAACAGCAGCACATCGGCCGGCGTGTCGCCGCTCCGTTCGATCCGCAGCGTGGCGCTCTCCTCGATAAACCCGAGCGCGTCACCGGCCTGCAGTTCGCGCCCGGCGAGCGTGACCGCGCCGGCGGCCACGTGCAGCCAGTAACGACGCGCAGCCGACAACTCTCGTGCCACCTCCGCGCCGGCCGGCGGGCGCAGCGCATGCAACCGCGCGTCCTGGCGGATCGCGAGGCTGCCGTCCGCGCCATCGGGCGAAGCCAGCAATTGCCAGTCCCCGCCTGCGCCTGCGTCGCGTCGGGCGTATGCCGGCGCGGCATTGACCCGGTCGGGCTGCAGCCAGATCTGCAGGAAGTGCACCGGCTCGGTCCCGGAGGCGTTGTACTCGCTGTGTTCCACCCCGTGCCCGGCGCTCATCCATTGCAACTGCCCCGGCCCGATCTCCCCGCCACCCGCGCCGCTGCTGTCGCGATGGGCCAGCGCGCCGCTGAGCACGTAGCTCAGGATTTCCATGTTGGCGTGGCGGTGCGGCGGAAAACCCGCGCCCGGCGCGACCCGGTCCTCGTTGATCACCCGCAATGGCCCGAAGCCCATCCAGGCGGGGTCGTAGTAGCTGCCGAACGAGAACGTGTGGCGGCTCTCGAGCCATCCGGCGCGTATGTGGCCACGGTCGGCGGAGCGGCGCTCGATGATCATCGGCGCGTCTTACCCGGCGTCTTCGGCCTTGGCCACCACCGCCTCGGTGGTGATGCGGATGGTCACCTCGTCGCTGACGTTCGGGGCGTACATGTCGACCCCGAAGTCGCTGCGCTTGATCGTGGTGACCGCATCGAAACCGGCCGCGGGACGCTTGGCCATCGGATGCTCGCCGATCTGGTTGATGCTGGTATCGAGCAGCACCTCGCGGGTGGTGTCGCGGATGGTCAGCTCGCCCCACACGCGCAGCTTGTCGTCGCCGGCGGCCTCGATGCGGGTGCTTTTGAAAGTGATCTCGGGATACTTTTCGGCATCGAAGAAGTCGCCGCTGCGCAGGTGCTCGTCGAACGCCTCGACGTGCGACTCCAGGCCGCTGAGCGGGATGGTCACCTCGACCGAGGACTGGCCGACGTTGTCGGGATCAAAGGTGATCGCGCCTTGAACATCGCCAAAATGCGCGATGGGATTGGAGAACCCGAGATGGTTCCAGCTGGCGATCACGTCGGTGTGGTTGGGATCGATCGTATAGGTGATTGGCGCGGCGGCGGCGCTGCCGGCAAAGGCGAGCGCGAGGGTGATGGGCAGCAGCAGACGCTTCATGGATAGCTCCGTTGTGGGAAAAGAACGAACCGCATTCGGGCGCGGATCAACGCGGAGGGACACGGATAGGGCACTGTTTATGTTGAAGATTGATCCCGCGTTGTGATCCGCGTGAATCCGTGTCACCGCTTATTGCTTCAGATGATCCGCGCAGCCTCATCGAATGCCAATCGCGGCGAACGCGGAAACAGCTTGTCGGTGTCGCCGTGGCCGAGGTTGACCAGGAAGTTCGACCTGATCGTGGTGCCTCCAAAGAACTCGGCATCGACCCGGGCGTTGTCGAAGCCCGACATCGGGCCGGTGTCCAGCCCGAGCGCGCGCGCCGCCAGGATCAGATAGGCGCCCTGCAGGCTGCCGTTGCGCAAGGCGACCGGAGTGAGTTCGGCCTCGGACTTGCCGTCGAACCAGCTCTTGGCATCGGTGTGGGGGAACAGATACGGCAGCTTATGGTAGAACGCGACATCGTGCGCCACGATCACCGTGACCGGAGCCGATTGGACCTTTGGCAGGTTGCCCTCGTCCAGCGCCGGACCCAGCCTCGCCTTGCCCTGCTCCGACTTCACGAACACGAAGCGCGCCGGGCACGTGTTGGCGGTGGTCGGACCCCACTTCACCAGGTCGTAGAGCTGGCGCAGGGTCTCGTCGCTGACTTCGCCGCCCAACTCGTTGTGGGTGCGGGCAGTGCGGAAAAGCCGGTCGAGCGACTCGTCGGGCAGGGTCCGGGGCATCGTATTCTCCAATGGCAACACAAGTGGCAAAACAGGATCGCTATGCGCGCAAATCGGCGCGGACAGGAGCGCGGCCGACGTCGGGAAGTGTAGAGTCTCGGGTGTCAAGCAACAGACGACACCTCCGGAACGGATTACAAGCACTCGTGCAACGACCCAGCACCGCGACTCTCGCTGCCTGGACCGTGACCGACGGCCATGCCGGCAACTCGCGCCAGGCCGCGGCACTGGCCGATGCGCTGGCCTTGCAATCGCGCGGCATGAGCGTACATGCACGAACGCTGCAGCCACGCGCGCCCTGGCGATGGCTCGCTCCGCGACGGATGCCGGGCGCAGCGCATGCGTTTGGCGACGGATTCGCCGATGCCCTGTCGGATCCGCCGGCACTGGCGATCGGCTGTGGACGGCAAGCCGCACTGGCGACGCGGCTGTTGCGCGCCCGTGGCGCCAAGGCCGTGCAGATCCTCGACCCGCGCGTGTCGACGCGCCATTGGGACCTGGTCATAGCACCCGAGCACGACGCGCTCAGTGGCCCCAACGTGCTGACCCTGCTGGGCAGTCTGCACCCGGTCGATGACCTCTGGCTGGCGGCGGCGCGGCGCGATTTCGCGTCGCTCGCGAAGCTGCCGCAGCCGCGCACCGCACTGTTGCTCGGCGGTGCCAGCACCCATGCGGCGTTCGACACCGCGCTGTTCGGCCAGATCGCCGCGCAGATCGGCGCGGCGGTCGCGCGCGAAGGCGGCAGCGTGCTGGCCACCACCTCGCGACGCACGCCCGAAGCGGTCAGGGCGCGGCTGCGCGAGCGCTTCATCGGCATTCCGGGCGTGGTCTGGACCGGCAGCGAGGGCGGCGAGAACCCGTATCCCGGGCTGCTCGGCTGGGCCGACCGGATCGTCTGCACCGCCGACTCGGTCAACATGCTCTCGGAGGCCTGCGCGACCGACGCGCCGGTGTTCGCCGCCGGCATCGAGCGGGTCCGCGGCCGCCCAAAGCGCTTCCTCGAGAGCCTGCTGAGCCGCGACCGGCTGCGCCCCTTGGACGGCGTGTTGGCCCACTACCCTGTGGTGCCGCTGCGCGAGACGCTGGCCCGGCCGGTGACGGTGACCGGCCGGCACGTGAAGCAGTCCGGCGGCCACGGGCAGTACGGCGTCGTCGTCCTCGAGGTGGCGCCCGGGCCGCCCGGGTCGGGCATCGTCTTCGACCAGCGCGTCGTCGGCGGCGCCGTCCCGTCGACCTTCCACGGCAGCGTCGAGAAGGGCGTGCGCGCGCAGGCCGAGCGCGGCGTGCACGAGGGGCGCCCGCTGGTCGACCTGTCCGTCGTCCTCGTCGACGGCAAGGCGCACTCGGTCGACTCCTCCGACGCGGCGTTCCAGGCCGCGGGCGCGCTCGCGCTGCGCGAGGCGGTGGCCGCCGCCGGCACCGTGGTGCTGGAGCCCTGGTGCGACGTCGACGTGCACGTGCCG
>JAHWKC010000128.1 GCA_019348095.1 Pseudomonadota bacterium
CTTCAGCGCGGCTTTGCCGGAGCGTCATCCCCGCGAAGGCGGGGATCCAGAGCCTTCAGCGTATTGTCCCGCGCTTCAGCGCGACTTTGCCGGAGCGTCGTCCCCGCGAATCCGGGGATCCAGCGCCTTCAGCGCAGCGCCACGCGTCCACAAGCGAACGCCTTTGCCATTGCGTGACCCCCTTGCAGACTCTGTAGGAGCGGCTTCAGCCGCGATCCAGAACCATCGGCCGATGCCGCCACGCGATCGCGGCTGAAGCCGCTCCTACAATGGGATCCGGTCGCCCCTGTGGGCGGGATCGAATCACATATCGGAGATCGACATCACGACCCCGCCACCGCCAGAGCTGACCCTGGGCATCCTCGCCGGCGGCCGCGCCACCCGGCTTGGCGGGCGCGACAAGGCCTGGCTGCGCCGTGGCGGAGTGCCGCAGGTGCTGCGCTGGACACGCCGCTGGGCCGGTCAGGCCGGTACCGTGCTGGTCAGCGCCAACCGCGACCTGGACCGCTATCGTGAGGCCGGCATCCTTACGGTAGTCGACGAGGCGCAACCGGCCGCTGGCGAAGCAACACCGGCATCGGCTTCGCTCGGTCCGATCGCGGGACTCGCGGCCGTGGCGCGCGCCTGCACCACGCCCTGGCTGCTGACGCTCCCGGTCGATCTGGTCGACATCAACGATTGCCTGCTGCCGAGCCTCGCCGCCGCAGGCGGGCAGGGCGCGTGGGCCGAGGACGACGACGGTCCGCAGCCGCTGGTTGCGCTGTGGCGGGCGGATGCATTGCGCGAGGCCGCGGTCGCCGCGATCGCGGCCGGGGAGTTCGCAGTCCACCGCCTGCAGGCGCGCCTCGGCATGGCCGGCGTACGGCTCGCTGGCGTACGCTTCGGCAACCTCAACACGCCGGCCGACCTCGCCGCGGCCGGCTTCGATCGCCATGACTGAAGTCCCCAGCCGATTGTTGTTCGACGATGCGCTCGCGATCATCCATGAGGTCGCGGGTGCGCACCGGCTGGCGCCGGAAACGCTGGCGTTGCCGCGCTGCCACGGGCGGGTGCTGGCGCAGGACGTGGTCGCGCCGATCGCGCTGCCGCGGTTCGACAACAGCGCGATGGACGGCTTCGCCGTGCGCCATGCCGACCTGCACGGCGAGCGCACCCGGCTGCGGCTGAAGGGCGAGCAGTTCGCCGGCGCCGCGCTGGAGCTGAGCGTGGGGCCGGGCGAATGCGTGCGCATCACCACCGGCGCGCCGCTGCCGGCAGGCGCCGACACGGTGGTGATCAAGGAAAACGCCGAGCTCGATGGCGACCACGTCAGCCTGGCCGCCGCGGACATCAACGCCAACGTGCGCCGCGCCGGCGAGGACGTCCACCCGGGGGAAGCGGTGCTGCACGCGGGTGATGTGCTCACCCCCGCCCGCGTATCGCTGGCCGCTTCGCTGGGCCTGCCATCGCTGAGCGTGACACGCCGGCCGACCGTGGCGGTGTTCACCAGCGGCGACGAACTGGTCGAGCCGGGCCTGCCGCTGGCGCCGGGCGAGATCTACGACAGCAACCGCGAGTTGCTGATGGGCCTGCTGCGCGCCGACGGTCTGGAACCCACTGCATGGCCGCGCCTGCCGGACGACCCGAAGCAGGTGGAGATCGCCCTGCGCGATGCCGGCTGCGCGTTCGATGTGATCATCACCTGCGGTGCGGTGTCGGCCGGAGAGAAGGACCACATTCCCGCGGTGCTCGCGGCGTTCGGCCGAACCCATTTCTGGAAGGTGCGGATGAAGCCGGGCATGCCGCTGCTGTTCGGCAGCCTTGACCAGGCGCGGATACTGGGGCTGCCGGGCAATCCGGTTTCGGTGCTGGCGACCTACCTGACCTTCGGGCGCGCGCTGATCGATCATCTGCAGGGTCGAGCCGAGCCGCGCCCCGTCTGGCAGGCGAAGTTGCTCAGCCCGATCGACAAGCTGCACCCGCGCCGCGAGTTCCTGCGCGCACGGCTGGTCAGTGGCGCCGACGGCACGCTGCAGGCCGAGCCCGACGCCGCGACCGGCTCGCACCGGCTGCGTGCCGCCACCGACGCCACTGCGCTGATCGTCGTGCCCGAGGGGCCGCAGCGCCTCGCCGCCGGCAGCGTGGTGGCCGTACTGCCCCTGTAGGAGCGGCGTCAGCCGCGATCCGGAACCGGCACGGGCGACCGGCGTCCGATCGCGGCTGAAGCCGCTCCTACGGAAATGGTTCTGCGGACGGAACCGTTATCGGCAAAGGCGGATAATCGGCCGCATGAGCATCGAAACCGTTCCTCCCGCCGAAGCCTACCGCCGGCAGCGCGCCGGCGCGGTATTGATCGACGTGCGCGAATCGCACGAGCGCGCGGCCGGGCACGCCGCCGACGCGCGAGGTATCGCCAAGGGCGAACTCGAAAGTGACCCGCAGGCCTCACTGCCTGGCCGCGACACCGACGTGCTGCTGATCTGCCAGTCCGGCGCTCGCTCGCTGCAAGCCGCGCAATCGCTCACGGCCGCCGGCTACACACGGGTCGCGTCGGTCGAGGGCGGCACCGCGGCGTGGATGGCGGCCGCGCTGCCGATCGTCCGGCCCGACAGCGGGGATCCCGACTTCGATGGCGACTTCTTCGACCGCTACTCGCGCCACCTGCGCCTGCCCGAAGTCGGCGAGGCCGGCCAGCGCAAGCTGCAGGCCGCGCGCATCGCGATGATCGGGGCGGGCGGTCTCGGTTCGCCCGCCGCGTTCTATCTGGCCGCCGCCGGGGTCGGCACCCTGGTGCTGGCCGATGACGACGTGGTCGACCGCAGCAACCTGCAGCGGCAGATACTGCACACCGACGCGCGCATCGGCACGTCCAAGGTCGAATCCGCCCGGGTGGCGCTAACTGCGCTCAATCCGCGCGTGCGGGTCGAGGGGTTCGGCGAGCGTGTCACCGCAGACAACGTCGAGCGCCTGCTCGAGGGCGCCGACGTGGTCATCGACGGCGGCGACAACTTTCCCACGCGATATCTGCTCAACGACGCCTGCGTGAAGCTTGCGAAGCCGCTGGTATACGGCGCGGTGCATCGCTTCGAGGGCCAGGTCAGCGTGTTCGACGCGGGGCGCCGGCGGGGCAAGGCGCCGTGTTATCGCTGCCTGTTTCCGGAACCGCCACCGGCCGAGGCCGCGCCCAACTGCACCGAAGCCGGCGTGCTTGGCGTGCTGCCCGGCGTGATCGGGCTGCTGCAGGCAACCGAGGCGATCAAGCTGATCCTGGGGCTGGGTGAGCCGCTTGCCGGCCGGTTGCTGCATTTCGACGCGCTGGCGATGCGCTTTCGCGAGACCCGCTTGGCGGCGGATCCCGCCTGCAAGCTCTGCGCGGCGGACGCGCCGTTTCCCGGTTACATCGACTATGGCGCGTTCTGCGCCGGCGGCTGAATCGTCGATCCGGCTGTGCCTGCTTCCTTCCGGGTTGACAGCAGCGGAGCAAGCTCCGCTCTACAAGACGGCAGGACCGTAGAGCCAAGCTTGCCCGGCTGCTTTCCGAGGCGGAGGGCAGCCGAGCACGCTCGCGTTCTTCATGACTTGCGCGTCACGCTGGAGATGAGCGCGACCAGTTCGGCCGGTTCGATCGGCTTGGGCAGGTGCATCTGGTAGCCCGCGCGGATCGCCTTGATCCGGTCGTCGGCGCCGGCGTAGGCGGTCAGCGCGATCGCGGGGATCGCGCCGCCACTATCGGCACCGAGCGCGCGGACTTGCCGCATCAACGCGTAGCCGTCCTCGCCCGGCATCCCGATGTCGCTGACCAGCACATCGAATGCTCCATCCGCCAGTGCGCTCACTGCCGCACCGGCCGAATCGGCGGTACTGACGCGCGCGCTGCAGGCCTCCAGCAGGCGCTGGGTCATGAGGCGGGCGTCGGGGTCGTCATCGACCACCAGGACGTTCACGCCATCGAGTTCACGCGCCTGGCTGCCGTCATGGGGCGCGGAGGGCGCCCGCAGTGCCCGCTGCGAACGCGCCAGCGGCAGCGCGACCACGAACGTCGTCCCGCGACCCGCGCCTGGGCTGTGCGCATGCACCGTACCGCCATGCAGCTCGACCAGCTTCTTGACGATCGACAGCCCAAGGCCGAGCCCGCCGTGGCGCCGGCTGATCGAAGCGTCGGCCTGGCGGAAACGGTCGAACACGTAAGGCAGGAATTCGGCATCGATGCCCTCCCCGGTGTCGCTGACGGTCAACTCCAGCAGCGAGCCGGCGCGCGCCAGCCATACCCGCACCTCACCGCCGCGCGGGGTGAACTTGATCGCGTTGCTGAGCAGGTTCCACAGGATCTGCTGCAACCGGGACACATCGCCATTGACCGTGCTGTCGCCGATCGCGTCATGGGTCGAGTGCACCAGCCGCACGTGCCGGGCGTCGGCGTTGGGGCGGGCGGTTTCCACCGCAGCCAACGCGATCTCGGCCAGGTCGACGTTCTGCAGGTCCAGGCGCACCTTGCCGGAGATGATCGCGCTCATGTCGAGCAGGTCCTGGATGATCTGCGCCTGCGCGCGAGCGTTGCGTTCGATCACGTCCACGCCCTGCGCCAGTTCGGCCGGAAGCGCCTCCTGCTGCAGGCGCAGGATGCCGACCCAGCCCAGGATCGCATTGAGCGGCGTGCGCAGCTCGTGGCTCAGGGTGGCGAGGAAGTCGTCCTTCATGCGGCTGGCACGCTCGGCCTCGCTGCGCGCCTCCTGCTCGGCCTGCAGCGACTGGCGCAGGCGCTGGTCGACGCTGTGCTTCTCCAGGACGATGCCGCCCAGGTGCGAGGCCAGGCGTGCGAGGTCCAGATCGTGCGTGCTCGGACCACGCGGCTGGCGGTAGTAGACCGCCACGGTGCCGAGCACACGGCCGTCGCTGGAGCGCATCGGCATCGAGGTGCAGGCGCCGAGGCCGTGCTCGGTAGCCAGCGCGCGGAAGTCCTGCCACAGCGGATCGTTGTTGATGTCGTCAACCGACACCACCCGGTCCTCGAACGCGGCGGTACCGCAGGAGCCGGCGCCGGCGCCGATGCGCAGGCCGTCGATCGCGGCGTTGTAGGGCTCCGGCAGGCTCGGCGCGGCACCCCGCTGCAGGCATTCGCCGGCTTCGTCGAGCACCAGCACCGAACACAGCATGCCATCGGCCGACTGCGCCTCGACCATCCGCACCAGCGTATCGAGGACTTCGGGCAAGCCGGCGCCGGTCGCCATCAGTTCCAGCACTTTCTTCTCGGCGACCAGCCCCTGCTCGGCGCGCTTGCGATCGGTAATGTCGATGACCGACCCGATGTAGCCCGGGACTTCGCTGCGCCCCACCGGACGTGGCGCTGCCGATACCACGCACCAGCGGTAGCTGCCATCCGCGCGGCGCATGCGGAATTCGTGAGAGAACGGTACGCGGCGCGCAGTGGCCGCGGTGAAGGTGTCGATCGTCTTCAGCGCGTCATCGGGGTACACCACGTCCACCCAACCCTCGCCCAACGGTTCCGCGTGGCTCTGGGCGGTGAAGTCGTACCACTGCTTGTTGACGTATTCGCACTGCCGGTCAGGCCGGGTGAGCCAGATCATCACCGGTGCCTGGTCGGACATGTTGCGAAAGCGCTGCTCGCTCTCGCGCAGCTCGCGCGCGACACGGGCGCGCTCCATCGACTCCCAGCAGCGGTTGGTGACATGGCGGGTCAGGTCCACCTCCTCGGCGGTCCAGTGGCGCGGCGTCGCCTGGTGCACGGCCATGCCCGCGACGAAACGCCCGGACTTGTGCAGGGGCACGCAGATCACCGCCTGGATCATCGTCTGACGGTAGGTCGACAGGTCCCCAGGCGGTGGCTGGTGGTTGTCGACATCGTTGATCACCAGCGGCCGCCCGGCACGCATCAGTTGCAGTGCCTGATCGCCGAAGTCGGAAAACCTGTAGCGGCCGACGATGCTCGGCACCCCGCGGTTGTAATCGCCGCTGACGTTGAAGGTGTTCTGGTCGGGCTCGACGTCCGCGTAGGCGCAACGGTCGGCCTGCAGGTGCTCGCCCAGCAGTCGCGCGCAGGTCCTGGTGATCTCCTCCGGGTCGGTCAGTGGCCGAACCGCCTCGTCGAGCGCGAGCAGGAAGCGGTCGCGAGTCTCGGTCTGGTGCCGTTCGGTAACGTCGATGCCATGGACGAGGATGCCGGTCACCATGCCGTCGGCATCGCGCATCGGCAGGTAGACGAAATCCGCATAGCGCGTCTCCAGCGGCCGGTCGGACTGGCGCTGCAGCAGCACCTGCACGTCATTGCCCACGTAGGGCTGGCCACTGGCATAGACCCCATCGAGGATCCCGATGAAGCCCTGCTCGATCACTTCCGGCAGCGCCATGGCCACGGTCTGGCCGACCACTTCGCGACCGCCGATGAGCTGCAGGTAGCGCTCGTTGGCGAACTCGAACACGTGCGCCGGCCCGCGGGTCACCGCCATGAACGAAGGCGACAGCGTGAACGCGTCGGCCAGCCGTTCGCGCTCGGACTGCACGCGCGCGAGCAGCCGGTCGCGCTGGCGTTCCACCACTACCCGCGGCGTTTCCTCGGTACAGGCACAGAACAGCCCGCCGATCTCGCCTGAACCGTCCGGCGCGTCATCGGGGATCGGGCTGTAGGACCAGGTGAAGTAGGCCTCCTCACGGAAGCCATGGCGCTCCATGACCAGCAACACGCGCTCGTTCCAGCTCGCCTCGCCGCGCTGCATCACCGCATCGGCCTGCACCCCGACCACGTCCCAGATCTCTTCCCACGCGGCCCGCGCCGGACGCGCGAATGCGGTCGGGTGGCGCTTGCCCAATATGGGGATGTA
>JAHWKC010000129.1 GCA_019348095.1 Pseudomonadota bacterium
TCGATGGCTCTCTCCGGCCAGGCCGTCCGCATCTCGGAGATCACCTGGTCGATGGTGACGTCGAGGTCGGTGATGGTCTCGAGCGACAGCGGCAATCCCTCGCCGAGCTGCCCCCGCGCGAAATCCAGCAGGTTCTCGATGAGCCCGTGCATCCGGCCGCTGCTGTTCCTGATAACCGCCACCGCGCGCCGCGCCGGCGCGTCGAGCCCCATGGCGCCGAGCACGGACGTGGCCGCCTGAATGGCCGAGAGCGGGTTGCGCAGGTCGTGCCCCAGAACCGCCATGAACTGGTCGCGCAGTTCCGCACGCCGCCGCTCGTCCAGCAGGTCGCGCTCGCTCGCGCCGAGCCGCTCGCGCACGCCGAGGTCGGGGGCGCGGCCGGCCCCGGCTGAACGGCACACCGCCGCGTGATGCCGACGTGGCCGGCGACGGCACCGACCGCTTCACGGTGCGCTGGCGCACGCTGCCCGGCGACGAGGCCGCCGTCGAGATCACCCTGCGGGTCTCGGACGGACGCATCGCCGAGCAGTGGACGGCCGAGGCGCTGGACACGCGCTCGCACCGCGTCGCCGTCGCCGGCCGCATCCTGCTGAAGCGGGTGATGGGCAAGGCCAGCTTCGTGCAGGTGCAGGACGAGTCCGGTCGGCTGCAGCTGTTCCTCCAGGCCAATGCGCTGGGCGACGCCTACGAGGCGTTCAAGGGCTGGGACGTCGGCGATATCGTCGGCGCCGAGGGCGTGCTCACGCGTACCCGCACCGGCGAGCTGTCGGTCAGGGTCGATAACCTGCGCCTGCTGACCAAGTCGCTGCGGCCGTTGCCGGACAAGTTCCATGGGCTGGCCGACGTGGAGCAGCGCTACCGACAGCGCTACGTCGATTTGATCGTCTCGCCCGAGGCGCGCGAGGTATTCGTCAAGCGCAGCCGGATCATCCGGGCGATGCGCGAATGGCTCGATGCCCGGCGCTTCCTCGAAGTCGAGACGCCGATGATGCATTACATCCCCGGCGGCGCCGCGGCCAAACCCTTCGTCACCCATCACAACGCGCTCGACCTGGAGTTGTACCTGCGCGTCGCGCCGGAGCTGTACCTCAAGCGCCTGGTCGTAGGCGGACTGGAGCGGGTCTACGAGATCAACCGCAACTTCCGCAACGAGGGCGTGTCGACCCGGCACAACCCCGAATTCACGATGCTCGAGTTGTACGAGGCCTACGCCACCTACACCGAGATCATGGACCTGACCGAAGGGGTGATCCGCGACATCGCCCAGTCGGTGCTCGGCACCACCGAACTGGAGTGGGAGGGTCAGCGGATCGATCTTGGCCCCGCGTTCCGGCGTTGGTCGATGACCGAAGCGGTGCTGGAACACAATCCGGAGATCCAGCGCGGGCAACTGCGCGACCTCCAGGCGATGCGCGGCCATTGCGAGCGACTGGGCATCCCGGTCAAGAAGAGCTACGGCTGGGGCAAGCTGCTGCTGGAGATCTTCGAGAAGACGGTCGAGCACACACTCATGCAGCCGACGTTCATCACCGACCATCCGGTCGAGGTCAGCCCACTGGCGCGCGCCTGCGATCGCGACTCCGAACTGACCGACCGGTTCGAGCTGTTCATCGGCGGCAAGGAACTGGCGAACGGCTTTTCCGAGCTCAACGACCCGGAGGACCAGGCCGCGCGTTTCCAGGCCCAGGTCGATGCCAAGGCCGGCGGCGACGAGGAGGCCATGCATTTCGATGCCGACTACATCCGTGCGCTCGAGGTCGGGCTGGCGCCGACCGGCGGGCTGGGCATCGGCATCGACCGGCTGGTCATGCTGATGACCGATTCGGCCTCGATCCGCGACGTGCTGCTGTTCCCTTACATGCGTCCGGAAGGTGGTCGTTCCGAGCCGGCGCGCCCGGGGCGCCCGGGAGCGGCGCGTCCGGAGGTCGACGGAGAGACGCCCGATCCCGCACCGCATGGCTGAGACCAGAGCCACACCTCCTGCCAAAGGAATCGCTGGTCCGGCCGCTATCAATCTTGGTGGCTGTCAGAACAGCGCCCGCGGGGTATGCTCGATTTCGTTGCCACCACGGCGGTGGCGTAAACAGCAGGTGCTGGCATGAACGTAGTCATCGTCGATGACCAGACTTCAGCGCGCACGATGCTGCGCCATATCATCGAAGACATCGGGCCGGAGCTGGCGGTCCACGATTTCGGCGAGTCTGAAACCGGCCTGGCCTGGTGCGAATCCCACCAGCCTGACCTGCTGCTGCTCGACTACCGGATGCCGGGGATCGACGGGCTCGAGTTCGCGCGCCGGTTCCGCCGCCGGCCGCTGCATCGCGATATTCCGATCATCCTGGTGACCGTGGTCGGCGACGAGCCGGTACGCCAGGCCGCACTCGATGCCGGCGTGATCGACTTCCTGGTCAAGCCGGTGCGCCCGCGCGAGTTGCGGGCGCGCTGCCGCAACCTGCTGCAGCTGCGCCAGCAGTCCGAAAGCGTCAAGCAACGGGCGCTGTCGCTCGAGCAGCGCCTGCTGTCGAGCATGCACGAGGTCGAGGAGCGTGAGCGCGAGACGCTGTCGCGGCTGGCGCGCGCCATTGAATATCGCGACACCGGCACCAGCGTGTACCTGGAGCGCATGACCCACGTGGCCGGCCTGATCGCCGAGCATCTGGGCCTGTTCGAGGACGAGGTGCGGATGATCGAGCTGGCCGCCCCGCTGCACGACATCGGCAAGATCGCGATCCCTGACGCAGTGCTGATGAAGCCGGGCCCGCTGACGGCCGAGGAGACCGCGATCATGCGGCGGCATCCGCGGATCGGGCATGAGCTGCTCGATGGCAGCCAGAACCGCTTCGTGCAGGCGGGGGCGCTCATTGCATTGCGCCACCACGAGCGCTATGACGGCAGCGGGTATCCCGATGGCCTGGCCGGCGAGGACATCCCATTGGAAGCGCGGATCGTGGCGGTGGCCGACGTGTTCGACGCGCTGATCTCCCCGCGCCCCTACAAGCCGGCCTGGGACCTGGAGACGACGCTGGACTATCTCTACGCCCAGCGCGGCCGCCTGTTCGACCCCCGCTGCGTCGATGCCCTGGTGCGCAGCCGCGCCCGACTGGAAGACATCTGCAGCCGCTATTCGGCTGGATCGGTCCGTCCTGGGCTGGAGTAAGCCGATGAGCACTCTGCGTTCGTGGTTGGAAGCACGACTGTCGCATCGCCCCGACAGCGAGCATGCGCAGAATCTGATCCGCCTGGCCATCACCGGGCTCTTTTCGATTTACATGGGCTGGCGCTATTTCGACCAGGGAGTGGCGGGCGCCCTGCCGGTTACTGGCCTGATCCTGCTGGGCGAGTTGCTCGTGTCGCTGTGCCTTTTCGCGGCGATCCTGTTCCATCCAGGCGTGTCGCACGTGCGTCGCTGGATTGGCATGTTGAGCGATTACGCTGCGATGGGCGCGATCCTCTGCATCGAAGGAGGACCCGTCTCCCCGCTTTACGCCGTCTACCTGTGGGTCACGATCGGCAACGGCATGCGCTACGGCAGCGGCTACCTGCGCGCCGCCACTGCACTGGCGACGCTTTCGTTTCTGGCGGCAATCCTGATCACGCCTTATTGGCAGGCGAACCCACACCTCGCGTGGGGTCTCCTGATCGGCCTGGCCGCGGTACCGCTCTATTTCGATTCGCTGCTCAACGCGTTGACCCATGCCGTGGAAGAGTCGCGGCGCGCCAACCTGGCCAAAAGCCACTTTCTGGCCAACATGAGCCACGAGTTCCGCACGCCGCTCAACGGCCTGGCCGGGATGTCCGAGCTGTTGGCCACCACGCGCCTGGATTCGGAACAGCGCGACTGCGTCAATACCATCCAGGCCTCCACCCGCAGTCTCCTCGCGCTGGTCGAGGACGTCCTGGATATCTCCGCTATCGAGGCCGGCAAGCTCAAGCTGCACCCGGTGGAGTTCTCGCCGCGCGAGCTGGTCCAGGGCGTGAACCTGATCCTTCAGCCGCAAGCGCGGGCCAAGCAGCTGCGTTACGAATCCTCGGTCGCGCAGGACGTGCCGCAGAACCTGCGCGGAGACCTCGTGCATCTTCGCCAGGTACTGATCAATCTGGCCGGCAATGCGGTCAAGTTCACCGACCAGGGCTCTGTGCGGCTGGAGGTGGAGGTCGTTGGCGAGTCCAGCGCGGATGTGCGGCTGCGCTTTACGTTCACCGACACCGGTATCGGCATTCCTGAGGCGTTGAGAAGCCGCTTGTTCGAAGCTTTCGAGCAGGCAGATGTCGGGTTGGCCCGGCGCTATGGCGGTACAGGGCTGGGCACCACGATCGCCAAGGGCCTGACCGAGGCGATGGGCGGCAGCATCGGCTTTGAGAGCACGGAACAGCATGGCAGCCGGTTCTGGGTCGAACTGCCATTCGAGCGCATCGCGCCCAAGCCGTTGGAGGCGCCGGCGAGCGTTTCCGAGGACGACACCGATCCGGTGTGTAGCGAGGCGGAAGATGGGCAGGGTCGGGAAAATGTGATCGCATTTTCAAACCCGTTCTTGCGTCACCGCGCCCGCGTTCGCAGCCTGTCGATCCTGGTGGCCGACGACCACGCGGCGAACCGGATGGTGATCCAGCGGCTGCTGCAGAAGGCGGGCCACCGCGTTACCTGCGTAGACGGTGGCGAGTGCGTCCTGGATCTGCTGGCGACAACGGACTTCGATGCGGTCGTCGCAGACTTGCATATGCCCAGCGTCAGCGGCCTGGACATGCTCCGCCAGCTGCGGATCATGGAAGCCGGCGGCGGTAGGCGCACGCCGGTCATTGTCTTCAGTGCCGATGTCACGCCCGCGTCGATGCTGGCCTGCGAAAAGGCCGGCGCGAGGGCCTTTCTGCCAAAGCCGGTATCGGCCGCGCGGCTGCTAGACACGATTGGTGAAATCGCTGCCAGCGGGTTAACGGGCAACGCGGAAGTGCCGATGACGACGGCCCGCGACGACCTGCCCCTCAGCGACGGCGTGTTCGACGGCAGTGTGCTGGACGAATTGTGCGCCTTGGGAATCGGTGGGGCCTTCGAAAGGGAGTTCACCCAGCAGTGCTTGCGTGATGCGGAGACCTGCATCGAGACGCTTGCCCGGGCGGGGGAGCGCAATGACTGGGAACGCGCGCGGGAGCAGGCCCATGCCCTCAAAGGGGTTGCCAGCAACCTCGGTCTGATCAAGCTCGCCGCTGTCAGCGGCGAATTGATGCGTCTACCGGATTGGCAGGTCGCACGCGAGTGGCGCTCGCGACTGGAAGGCTTGAGCGAGCGCCTCGTCCAGGGACGGGCGGCACTCGATGGGCGCGAACGCATGCGCGACGCTCACAACGAAAGCGAGCGTTCCCCCTGAGGCAGCAGTTGCGGCCGTGGTCCTGCGTCAAACGGTGTCGCCACCCGCGCGTCGCACCTGGGCACGGACCAGTCGGTCCATGGTGCGCAGCGATTTCTCACCGAGCTTCAGCGCCGTCTCCACCCAGATCTCGGTGATCTGCATCATCTCCTGCAGGGTCACGGCCTGGGCGATCTCACGCACTTGGTGCATGGCCGCACGCGCGTGCGGAATTCGGCGGTTGGCGCGGATGACCTCCTCGACCGCCTGCACGCCCTGGCCCTTCGGCACGAGCACGTCGACCAGGCCCATGCGGTGCAGCTCCTCGCTGCTGAACAGGTTGCCTTCCAACATGATCTTTTCGGCCTGACGCGGCGCGATGCGCTTGCACAGGAACGAGTACGCACCCATCCCCGGAAACAGGTCAAACAGAACCTCCGGCAGCCCCATCAAAGCGCCTTCCTCGGCGACGATGGTGTGGCAGCTCAGTGCCGCTTCGAAGCCGCCACCCAGCGCATTGCCCTGGACCAGGGCGATGCTGTGGGCTCCGGCCCCGAGGCCAGCGTGGAACGCATGCACACCGATCACGCACTGGCGAGCATAGGTCAGCAAGCCTTCACGGTCGCTATTGCGGATCGACTGGCAGAAGAGTTCAAGATCGCCACCCAGGTTGAACACATCGCTGTCGGAAGCCAGCACCACGTGAGGAAGTTGCGTGCTGGGACGCGCGGCAGCGCCTTCACGCAACTGCTTGCCGAGATCGCGCTGGTAACCAATGATCTCGTCGACCAGCGGCATCGAGAAGCAGGCGCGCGCGTTCGTAGTAATCGCATTGGCGTGCATGTAACACCAATAGACGCTGCGTGCGTCTTCCTCAACGACCCGCAAGGTCTGGTTCGGCTTGCTTCTGTGAAACGGATGGACGACGGACATGGTGGAGTTCTCCGGATTGAGCCGTCCAGCCGATCGCAAAGGTGGACGGCAAGGGGTGGGAAAGGAAGTTGGTGTCAATGGCCCAATTCTATGCGCCAAAAACGAAACGCCCGCAAGCGTTTCCGCTCGCGGGCGTCTGGTGGAACGATTCGCAGATATCACGGCTGGGCGGCGGGATCTCGCAACTCGCGGCGCAGGATCTTGCCGACGTTCGTCTTGGGCAGTTCTTTGCGGAACTCCACCAAGCTGGGGCGCTTGTAGTTGGTGAGGTTCTCGCGCGCGTGCGCCTTGACCCGCTCCTCGGTCAGCGACGGGTCCTTCTTCACGATGACCAGCTTGACCGCCTCGCCCGATTTTTCATCCGGCACCCCGACCGCGGCTACCTCGAGCACGCCCGGCATCATCGCGATCACGTCCTCGATCTCGTTGGGGTACACGTTGAAACCCGACACCA
>JAHWKC010000012.1 GCA_019348095.1 Pseudomonadota bacterium
GTTGATTAATTTGCGTTGCGAGCAGGGCCAAAACAAAAGCAAAAGAAAAATGAGCGACTGCAACAGCAATGATCACGACGGGGTCCAGCGCTCGCTCGCACGACGCACGGGTGGCCGCGGGCGCGACGTGGCTGCGCCCGGTTGCCTCAGAACCATTGCTGCAGGTTCATGCCCGTGTACAACCCGGCCACCTGCTCGCCATAGCCGTTGAACATCTGCGTCGGAATGCGGTCGGCGAACAACTTGCTGCCGGTGCCGGCGATGCGGCGCTCGGTGGCCTGGCTCCAGCGCGGGTGGTCCACGTTGGGATTGACGTTGGAGAAGAATCCATATTCGTTGGGCAGCAGATCGTTCCACGCGGTCGGCGGCCGGCGCTCGACAAAATCGATGGCGACGATCGACTTGATGCTCTTGAAGCCGTACTTCCACGGCACGACCAGCCGCAGCGGCGCGCCGTTCTGCTGCGGCAGCGGCTTCCCGTACAGGCCGGTGACCAGCAGGGTCAGCGGATGCATCGCCTCGTCGATGCGCAGGCCCTCGCGGTAGGGCCAGTCGATCGAGCGGTAGGCCAGCCCGGGCATCTGCTGCGGGTCGGCCAGGGTGGTGAAGGCGACGAACTTCGCGTTCGAGGTCGGCTCGAAGCGCTTGAGCACCTCGCCCAGCGGCACCCCAAGCCACGGGATCACCATCGACCAGCCTTCCACGCAACGCAGCCGGTAGATCCGTTCCTCCGGCGTCAGCCCGGCGAGCAGTTCGTCCAGCGACACGTTGCCGGGCCGGGCGCAGGCGCCGCCGACGGCGACGTTCCAGGGCGAGGTGCGCAGCGTCTTGGGCGCCTGCGAGGGGTCGGCCTTGCCGGTGCCGAACTCGTAGAAGTTGTTGTAGGTGGTGACGTCCTCATAACGGGTCAGCGGCTCGTCGGTCTTGAAGCCCGAGGCGGCCTGCTCGGGCGTGATCGGGGCGATGGCGGGCGGGGGCGGCGGCTCGGGCCGGGCGCAGCCGGCCAGGCCGAACGCCGGCGCGGCCGCCAGTGCCGCCAGCAGGCGGCGGCGGTCGCGATAGACCGCCTCGTCGGTGATCTGTGCAGCCGGGATGCGCAGGACATCTTTCAGCGACATGGCGTGGCTCGGACCGAAGGGTTCGGAGGTCATGCCATTAGACGGCAGTCGACATGAAAAGGATGCAGTTGCAACCAATGGTCCACGCGTGTTGCGCTGCGGCATACTGCGGTTCCACCTCTGCGACGGAATCTGCCATGTCCCGCGCCTACAACTTCAGTGCCGGCCCCGCGACGCTGCCCGAAGCGGTGCTGCTGCAGGCGCAGGCGGAGCTGCTCGAATGGCGCGGGGTCGGGGCCTCGATCGTCGAGTTGAGCCACCGCGGCCCGGAGTTCATGCAGGTCGCCGCCGAGGCCGAGGCCGATCTGCGCACCCTGATGTCGATCCCGGATGACTACGCGGTGCTGTTCCTGCAGGGCGGCGCCACCGTGCAGCAGGCGCTGATCGCGCTGAACTTCGCCGCGCCGGGCCAGCGTGCGGACTACATCGTGACCGGCCACTGGGGCAAGACCGCGCTCAAACAGGTGCTGCCGTACGTCGCGGCGAACGTCGCGGCCAATGGCGAGGCCGGCGGCTTCCGCGACATTCCGGCGCGGGCGAGCTGGCAGCTGTCCGACGATGCGGCCTACGTGCACTACACCGCCAACGAGACCATCCACGGCGTGGAGTTCAGGTCTGCCAGCGGCGGCGACATCCCCGAGGTCGGCGACGTCCCACTGATCGCCGATTTCAGTTCCAGCATCGTGTCCGAACCGCTGGACGTGTCGCGGTTCGGGGTGATCTACGGCGGCGCACAGAAGAATTTGGGCCCGGTCGGGGTGAGCGTGGTGATCGTGCGGCGCGAGCTGCTCGAGCGCGCCGGGCAGCCGCGCGCGGAGATCTTCAACTATGCCGCGCACGTCAGGGGCGAGTCGATGCTCAACACGCCGCCAACGTGGAACTGGTACCTGGCCGGGCTGGTGTTCAAGTGGATGTTGGCCGAGGGCGGCGTGACCGAATTCGCGCGGCGCAACGCGCGCAAATCCAAGCTGCTGTACGACGTGATCGACGGCTCCGGCGGCTTTTATCGCAACGAGGTGGCGGTGGCGGTGCGCTCGCGCATGAACGTGCCGTTCTTCCTGTGCGATGACGCGCTCGATAAGCCGTTCCTCGCGGAGGCCAAGGAGGCCGGGCTGATCTCCCTCAAGGGCCACCGCGCGCTCGGCGGCATGCGCGCCTCGATCTACAACGCGATGCCGGAGGAGGGCGTGCAGGCATTGGCGGCGTTCATGCGCAGTTTCCAGCAGCGGCACGGGTAGATTTTGCTGGTTCTTCTCCCCACTGAGGGAGCAAGTGCCCGTCGTTCCCGAGAAGGCGGGAATTCAGAGGCCTGGCTCGAATCTGCACGTTGCCTCGGCAGCCGCACTGCCGCGCTGAAGTCACTGGATCCCCGCCTTCGCGGGGGTGACGGCTAGAAAGCGAGCAGGTCGGCGTGGTTGGGGCGAACACAAAAAAAGAGCACATCAGGACAGGCAATGGCGAAGTCGAACAAATCCAGAGGTCCAGGCACCGACGCCCCCGCACCCAGCCCCGACCTGCTCGCGCTGCGCGAGCGCATCGATGGCATCGACCGCGCGATCCAGGGGCTGATCGGCGAGCGCGCGCAGTTCGCGGGGCAGGTCGGGCAGGCCAAGGGCAAGCTCGCCGCGGCGGTCGACTACTACCGGCCCGAGCGCGAGGCGCAGGTGCTGCGGCGGGTGGTGGACCGCAACGATGGGCCGCTCAATGATGAAGTGCTGGTGCGGCTTTTCCGCGAGATCATGTCGGCCTGCCTGGCGCAGCAGGAGCCGCTCAAGATCGGCTTCCTCGGACCGGAGGGCACCCATTCGCAGCAGGCGGTCTACAAGCATTTCGGCCACTCGATCCATGGTCTGCCGCTGTCGAGCATCGAGGAGGTGTTCCAGGAGGTGGAGGCCGGCGCGGCCGACTTCGGCGTGGTGCCGGTCGAGAATTCCACCCAGGGCACGATCCAGTCGACCCTGGACATGTTCCTGACCTCGAAGGTCAAGATCTGCGGTGAAGTCGAACTGCGAGTGCACCAGCACCTGCTGTCGCGCGGCGGCCGCATCGAGGACATCGAGCGCGTGTACTCGCATCCGCAGTCGTTCGCGCAATGCAAGGCGTGGTTGCGCGAGCACCTGCCCGGCGCCGAAACCCTCCCGGTGTCGAGCAACGCCGAGGCCGCTCGCCGCGCGCGCAATGCCGACGATGCCGCGGCCATCGCCGGGGCCAGCGCCGGCAGCGTCTACGGCCTGAAGAGCGTCGCCGGGCCGATCGAGGACCGCCCCGACAACACCACGCGTTTCCTGGTGCTCGGCCGGGAGCTGTTCACCACCTCGGGCAACGACCGCACGTCGCTGCTGATCTTCATCAAGGACCAGCCCGGCGCGCTGTACCACGTGCTGCAGCCGTTCGCCAAGCACGGCCTGAGCATGAACCGGATCGAGTCGCGGCCCGGCCACACCGGTCGCTGGCAGTACGCGTTCTTCGTCGATATCGGCGGCCACGTGCACGACGAGGCGATGTGTCGCGCGCTGGCCGAAGTCGCCGACTTCGTCGAGGAAGTCAAGGTGCTGGGCTCCTACCCGGTAGCGATCGTGTGATCGGGTCGACCGGGGCCATGCCATTGTCCTGCCGTTCCCGCGTGGGTCGTGATGTCCCCAACACGGAGTTTCGGGCGTGAGCGATGCCAGCGCTGTCCACGACGAAGCCTGGTTCGCCTCGCGTGCCCAGTCCGGCGTGCGCGGTCTGAAAGCCTACGACCCCGGCCACGATCTGGTCGGATTGCGGCGCCGGTTCGGTGCCAGGCTGGTCGAACTGGGTTCCAACGAGAATCCCTACGGACCCTCGTCGGATGCGCGCGCCGCGATCCTCGACCAGCTGCACAGCCTGCACCGCTACCCCGATCCCACCGGCGCCGGCCTGAAGCGTGCGCTCGCGGACAGGCATCGCGTGCAGACCGAGCAGCTTCTGCTCGGCAACGGCTCGCACGAACTGCTGATGCAGCTGGCGCAGGTGTTTGCCGGCCCGGGCGATGAGGTGGTGTTCTCGCGCTACGGCTTCGCGGTGTTCGCCCTGGCGACGCAGGCCGCGGGCGCGACGATGCGGATCGCCGAAGCGCTACCGCGCGGGCAGCCCGGCTCATGGCAAGGCGCGCCAGCGCAGTCGATGCCGCTGGGGCACGATCTGGCCGCATTGTGCGCTGCGCTCACGCCGGCCACGCGCCTGGTGTATCTCGCCAATCCCAACAATCCCACCGGTACCTGGTTCGGTGGCCGGGCGCTGGCCGATTTCCTTGCCCAGGTGCCGGGGGATGTGATCGTGGTGGTCGACGAGGCCTATGCCGAGATGGCCGATGCCCCCGACTACGCCAGCGCGGTGCCGCTGCTCGCTCGCCACGCCAACCTGGTGGTCACCCGCACCTTCAGCAAAGCCTACGGCCTGGCCGGACTGCGCGTCGGCTACCTGCTGGCCGCACCCGGCTTGGTGGCGGTGATGGAGTGCCTGCGCGAGAGCTTCAACGTCAACACTCCCGCGCTCGCTGCCTGCGAGGCCGCGCTGGGCGACGAGGCGCACCTGCAGTGGGTCTGCGCCCGTAACGCCGAGCAACGGATCGCACTGGCCGATGCGCTGTGCGCACGCGGACTGCGCGTGTTTCCGTCGCAGACCAATTTCCTGCTGGTCGAATGCGGCGACGCCACTGCGGCCATCGAGGCCGGCCTGCTCGCGCGCGGCGTGGTGCTGCGGCCCATGTCCGGCTACGGTCTGCCCGATTGCCTGCGCATCACCGTGGGCACGCGCGAGGAGAACCGGCGCCTGCTGGACGCGCTGGACGAGGTGCTGCCATGAACGATCCCTCCGTGCGCGAGGACTGGCTCGCGACCCCGGGCGCTGCGCTGGCCGGCGAGGTTCGCGTGCCTGGCGACAAGTCGGTGTCCCATCGCGCGGTGATGCTCGGTGCACTGGCCGAGGGCAGCACCCGCGTGCGCGGCTTTCTGGAGGGCGAGGACACCCGCGCCACCGCCCGGGTATTCGAACAGCTAGGCGTGCACATCGACACGCCCAGCCCCAGTGAGCGCGTGGTGCAAGGCGTCGGCCTGCACGGCCTGCGCGGGGCCGGGTACGCGCTGGATTGCGGCAACGCCGGCACCGGCATGCGCCTGCTGGCCGGCGTGCTGGCGGGGCAGGGCTTCGACAGCGTACTGGTCGGCGATGCGTCCCTGTCCAGTCGGCCGATGCGGCGGGTAACCGATCCGTTGATCGCGATGGGCGCGGACATCCAGGCCGACCCCGGCGGACTGCCGCCGCTGCGTATCGGTGGCGGGCGCACGCTGCACGGCATCGACTATGCGCTGCCGGTTGCCAGCGCGCAGGTGAAATCGGCGCTGCTGCTGGCGGGCCTGTATGCGCGCGGCGAGACGGTGGTGCGCGAGCCGCATCCGACCCGCGACTACACCGAGCGCATGCTGGCTGCATTCGGCTGGCCGGTCGATTCCGCCCCGGGCATCGCGCGGCTGCACGGCGGCCACTGCCTGCGCGCGACCGAAATCGAAGTGCCGGCGGACTTCTCCTCGGCGGCATTCTTCCTGGTCGCCGCCTGCATCGTGCCCGGTTCGGAGTTACTGCTCGAAGCGGTCGGCATGAACCCGCGCCGCACCGGCCTGCTGCACGCGCTGCGCGCGATGGGCGCCGACATCGGCGAGGAGAACCTGCGCGAGCACGGCGGCGAGCCGGTCGCCGACCTGCGGGTGCGCTACGCGCCGCTGCAAGGCATCGAGCTGCCGGCAGCGCTGGTGCCGGACATGATCGACGAAGTCCCCGCGCTGTTCGTCGCCGCGGCATGCGCGCGGGGGCGCACGGTGATCCGTGGCGCGGCCGAGTTGCGGGTCAAGGAATCCGATCGCATCGCCGGCATGGCCGCAGGCCTGCGCGCCCTCGGCGTGGCGATCGAGGAAACGCCGGACGGGGCGGTCATCGATGGCGGCCGCATCAAAGGCGGCGAGGTCGACAGCCGCGGCGACCACCGCATCGCCATGAGCTTTGCGGTGGCGGCGCAGGTCGCCAGTGGCGCGGTGCGCGTGCGCGATGTGGCCAACGTGGCGACCTCGTTCCCGGGATTCGTGCCGGTCGCAACCGCGGCGGGGCTGGCGGTCGCGGCAGCCGACACAAACGCCTGATGCCGGCCGGGACTTCGGTCTCATCGCGCTCGACAGCGCGCGGAAGCGCTCACCTCAATCCGCTGCGGGCCGACGTCGCAGGCGATGGCGCGGGTGCCGGGTCGATACCCCGCCCCGGCCTCAGCGCGGATCGAATTCGATCGGAATATGCACGGTGCCCGCGACCGGCTGGCCCTGGGTTTCGGCCGGGCGGAAGCGCCAACGGCGAACCGCGTCGATGGCCGCGCGATCGAGCGCGCGCGAGCCGCTGCTGCTGGCGACACTGACCGAGCTCGGCACGCCGTCGGGGCCGATGTCGGCCTGCACCACCACCGTGCCGCTTTCGCCGCGGCGATAGGCCCGGGAGGGATAGCGTGGCGCCGGCATGCGGCCGGGGATCGGCACCGGTTGTGAAATGGCTGCGGTCGCGACCTCGGCAGCGGCCGGCGCGGCCGGTTGCGGTGGAGGCGGAGCGGGCGTCTCGACCAGTTGCGGCCGCTCGTCGTCGCCGGCCGGCGCCGGTGCGCTGTCGCGCGCTTCGCCCAGACCGCTGGCGTTGCGATCCGCGCCCGCCGGCAGCGGTGCCGGCAGCGGCGCGTAACGCGCACCCGTGGCGGCCGGCGCGGTGTCGTCGGCGCGGTAGAGGTCTTCCTCGCCACCACGCGGCAGCACCAGCGCGAACAGCAACAAGCCGCCGACGAAAGCCAGCAGCACCCACAACCAGGTCCGCCGGGTCGGCAGCCAGGCGGCGAGGTCGAACCGGCGCCGAGGTGGATCGGAGTTGGGCTCGGACGAGGGGCCGGACGCAGGCTTGGGCTGGGCTTCGTGCTGGGCTTCGTGCTTGGGCATGCGGGACGTGCACCGGCAGCGGGATCCCGCATTTTTGCACGAGCCGGAGCGGGTCTCGCGCACGGGTCGTCATCGCCGCCTGCAACGCGCGATAATCGCGGGCCTGGTCCTCCCCCGGTCTCCACATGCTCGACCCCAACCTGCTGCGCCAAGACCCTGCCGAACTCGCCACCCGCCTGCGCCGGACGCGCGGCTTCGAGCTGGACGCCACCGCGCTGCAGGCGCTGGAAGGCGAGCGCAAGCAGATCCAGGTGCGCACCCAGGAGCTGCAGAACCTGCGCAACACCCGCTCCAAGGCGATCGGCCAGGCCAAGGCGAGCGGCCAGGACGTGGCCCCGCTGCTGGCCGAGGTCGCCGGGTTCGGCGATGAGCTCAAGGCCAGCGAGGCACGGCTGGAGGCGATCAAGAGCGAGCTGGAGGCCATTGCGCTGGGTATCCCCAACCTGCCGCACGAGTCGGTGCCGGCTGGCGGCGACGAGGCCGGCAATGTCGAACAGCACCGCTGGGGCACCCCGCGCACATTCGACTTCCAGGCCAGGGACCACGTCGAACTGGGTGCGCGCAATGGCGGGCTCGATGGCGACACCGCGGCCAAGCTCAGCGGCGCGCGCTTCACCGTGCTGCGTGGCCCATTGGCGCGGCTGCACCGCGCGCTGGCGCAGTTCATGCTCGACCTGCACACCGGCGAGCACGATTATCTCGAAACCAGCGTCCCGCTGATCGTCAATGGCGAGAGCATGCAGGGCACCGGCCAATTGCCGAAGTTCGAAGACGATCTGTTCGCCACCGCGGTCGGCGAATCCAAACGCTATCTGATCCCCACCGCCGAGGTGCCGCTGACCAACATCTTCCGCGACGAGATCCTCGATGACGGCGCACTGCCGCTGCGCATGACCGCGCACTCGCTGTGCTTCCGCGCCGAAGCCGGCAGCCACGGGCGCGACACCCGCGGCATGATCCGCCAGCACCAGTTCGAGAAGGTCGAGCTGGTGACGATCGCTCGCCCGGAACACTCCTACGACGAACACGAGCGCATGACGCGCTGCGCCGAGGTGGTGCTCGAAAAGCTCGGCCTGCCGTACCGCCGCATGCTGCTATGCACCGGCGACATGGGCTTCGCCGCCAGCAAGACCTTCGACCTGGAGGTCTGGCTGCCGTCGCAGGACACCTACCGCGAGATCTCCTCGGTGTCCAACTGCGAGGCTTTCCAGTCGCGCCGCATGCAGGCGCGCTGGCGCAATCCGGCCACCGGCAAGCCCGAGCTGGTGCATACCTTGAACGGCTCGGGGGTTGCGGTCGGCCGCGCCCTGATCGCGGTAATGGAGAACTACCAGAACGCCGACGCCAGCATCACCGTGCCCGACGTCCTGCGGCCGTACATGGGCGGCATCGAAACCATCGCCTGATCCCGGCAACCGGTTGTTGTAGGAGCGCCCCATGGGCGCGAACCAGAACCGGCACAGGCGCCGTAGACCGGATGCGATCGCGCCCATGGGGCGCTCCTACAGGTGCGTGGGATTTACGCGGCGATGCGCAGCGGCACCCGGATCGAGGCATGCGCCGCGGCCAGCGCCTCGACACGGTGCTGCGGCGAGTACGCAACGCCCTCGGCGCGCACGAACTCCACCTCGCCGATGCCGAGAAAGCCGAAGATCTGGCGCAAATAGGGCTCCTGCAGGTCGCTCGGTGCATCGGTGTGCACGCCGCCACGCCCGCTGGCGACGATCACGCGCTTGCCGCCGGCCAGCCCTTCCGGTCCGGCCTCGGTGTAACGGAACGTCTTGCCGGCCACCGCGATCCGGTCGATCCAGGCCTTGAGCGTGGAGGGAATCGCGAAGTTGTACATCGGCGCGCCGAGCACCACCAAGTCGGCCTCAAGGAACTGCCGCAGCACCTGCTCGGCATCGGCGGCCTCGGCCGGGTCGGACTGGGCCAGCGACGAGCCGGTCAGGTGCGCGACCGGTTCGGCATCGAGGTCGCGATAGACGACCTGCAGGTCCGGCAGCGCCTCCTGCCAGCGGGCGACCACCGCGGCGCTCAGCTCGCGGGTGACGGAATTCGCGCCAAGCGCGCTCGAATCGATGTGCAGCAGTTTCATGGGAACCCTCGCTTCGGACAGGCGGCAGCGCCGCGGACAGGTCCAATGTGGGCTGTTGCCATGGTGGAATAAAGCTGGCTAAATATCACTCACTGTTCTGGATATGGAACCAGCGCCATGCACGACCTCAACGACCTCTACTACTTCGCGATGGTGGTGGACCATTCCGGCTTCGCCGCGGCCGAGCGCGCGCTGGGCATTCCCAAATCGCGCCTGAGTCGCCGCATCACCCAGCTCGAGACCGACCTGGGCGTGCGCCTGCTGCAGCGCTCCACCCGCCGGTTCGCGGTGACCGATGTCGGCCAGAGCGTCTATCGGCACGCCCAGTCGATGCTGGCCGAGGCGCAGGCCGCGCACGAGGTGGTCGACCGCCTCAGCGCCGAGCCGCGCGGGGTGATCCGCGTCAGCGTGCCGGTCGGCATGGCCCAGCAGCAGATGCCCAAGCTGCTGCCGGAGTTCCTGGCCCGCTACCCGCAGGTGCGGGTGCAACTGCATGTCGGCAATCGCCGGGTTGACGTCATCAACGAAGGCATCGATGTCGCGCTGCGCGTCCGCTCAAAGCTCGATGACGATGGCAGCCTGGTGATGCGCAACTTCGGCCAGATCCAGGAGCTGCTGGTCGCCAGCCCCGATTACCTGCGCAAGCAGGGACGTCCGCGCGATCCGGACGAACTGGTCGAGCACGTCACCCTCAGCATGGGCGAGGACGACGCCCGCCAGCGCTGGGAGCTGCACGGCCCCGACGGCGAAGTGAAGCGGATCGATCACAAGCCGCGCGTCATGGGCTTCGATTTCCCGATGCTGATGGCGCTGGCGCAGCAGGGCGTGGGCATCACCCTGCTGCCGGAGACGATCTGTTCCGAAGCGGTGCGTCGCGGCGACCTGGAGGTCGTGCTGCCGGAATGGCGGCTGCCGCAGGGCATCTTCCACGCCGTGTTCGCCTCGCGCCGCGGCATGCTGCCGGCGGTGCGGGTGTTCATCGACTTCCTCGCCGAAAAGGCGCCTGCACTGGTCGAAGCGGCGCGGCTGCAATGCGCCGATATCAAGGGGAAGCCCTGCTCGGAGCACGAGCTGAGGTCGTTCCGGCAGGCCGCCAATCCCGCCGCGACCATGCGAGAATGACGCCCCGCGCCGGTCGGACGCGCACCGGCGCGACGCGCCAAGCACATCGGAGAGATGGCCGAGTGGTTTAAGGCAGCGGTCTTGAAAACCGCCGATGGGTCAAACCATCCGTGGGTTCGAATCCCACCCTCTCCGCCAACGCATCAAGCAAAACCCGCATTCGTGCGGGTTTTCGCGTTGTGGCCCCGGGCGAGCGTGGCGTGCAGGCGGCATGAGGCGCTGCAGTGTCTTCTGCGCGACAGCGAACACCTCGGCAACACAGCCATCGCCCGCCGCTAACAGCGGAGCTGTTCGAATCAGCCCTTCGGCTCCCGGCCGGATTCGCGGCGGCGTGCTGATCGCACCACATCTTTCCGCCCGAGCACTCGCGCCGCGCAACGTTCGAGCGTCGCTCACCCCTCTCTTACCGAAGGAAGATCATGAGCAAAGTCCTGGTTCTCTACTATTCGTCCTACGGCCACGTCGAAAAGATGGCCGAAGCGGTGGCCGAAGGAGCGCGCGAGGCGGGTGCCGAGGTCGACATCCGGCGCGTGCCGGAACTGGTGCCCGAGGAGGTGGCGCGGTCCTCGGGCTACAAGCTTGACCAGCCGGCGGCGATCGCGAAGGTCGACGAGCTGCCCGGCTACGACGCCATCCTCATTGGGGTCGGCACCCGCTACGGCCGCATGGCTTCGCAGATGGCCAATTTCCTCGACCAGACCGGCGGGCTGTGGGCATCGGGTGCTTTGAACGGCAAGGTCGGCTCGGCCTTCAGCTCCACCGCCACCCAGCACGGCGGCCAGGAAACTACGCTGATGGCCATCCACACCAATCTTTTGCACCTGGGCATGGTATGCGTGGGGCTGCCTTACAGCTTCCAGGGACAGATGACCCTGGAGGAGATCACCGGTGGCAGCCCCTACGGCGCGACCACCATCGCCGGCGGCGACGGCTCACGCCAGCCGAGCGCGAATGAACTCGATGGCGCCCGTTTCCAGGGGCGGCATGTGGCGCAGATCGCCAACCGGCTTGTTTCCGGACAGCCGTAGCCCCGGTCGTGCGGCTGCGGCGCGGCGAGTGTTCTGCAGCGCGAGTGGCGAAGCGCGGCGCGCGCCGCCCTGATTGTTCGGCAACAACGCGCCGCCCGCAGGCACGGAAATGCTTCCCCAGCGGAGGTGAGCGTCGCTCTTGACGTGGCCGTTGCCGGCTCGAGGGCACCATTGGCCAATGCGCAGCGAGAATTTCGAATTCACCGGCGAGAACGGGCAGCGGCTTTCCGGCCAGCTCGATCTTCCTGAAGGTCCGGTCACCGCCTACGCGCTGTTCGCGCATTGCTTCACTTGCACCAAGGCCTCCGTCGCCGCGGTCCGGGTAGGCAGGGCCCTTGCCGCCGAGGGCTATGGGGTGCTGCGCTTCGACTTCACCGGACTTGGGCAGAGCGGCGGCGATTTCGCCGATAGCAGTTTCAGCGGCAGCGTGGGCGACATCGTGGCTGCGGCCAGCGCCATGGAGCAGGCTGGACGCGAGGTGCGGTTGCTGATCGGACACAGCCTGGGCGGGTCTGCGGTACTCGCGGCCGCCGAACAGCTTCCTCAAGCTGCGGCGTTCGCCACCATCGCGGCGCCGTTTGATGTGGAGCACGTGACCCGCCTGTTCGGCGACAGCCTGCAGGAGATATCGAGCGCCGGTGAGGCCGAAGTGCAGCTGGGCGGACGGCCTTTCATGATCCGCCGCGCGTTTCTCGATGACCTGGCGTCCCACGACCAGGGCGAACGCATCGCGGCATTGCGGCGGCCGATTCTCGTTCTCCATGCGCCACTCGATGGCATCGTCGGCATCGACAATGCCACCTCGATCTTCAGCGCCGCCCGGCACCCTAAAAGCTTCGTCTCGCTGGACCGTGCCGACCACCTGCTCACCGACAAGCGCGATGCCGCCTACGTGGCCGAGGTCATCGCCGCCTGGTCATCGCGCTACCTTGGACGGGAAGCGCCGCTGCGCAGTGAAGCGCAGCCCGGCGAGGTGGTGGTGGAGGAGACCGGCGAGGGTGCGTTCCAGGTCGAGGTGCATGCCGGAGGCGCGCATTTCCTAACCGACGAGCCGGTCGAGGTGGGCGGGCTCGGCTCCGGTCCAACGCCCTACGATCTGCTGGGTGCCGGCCTGGGCGCGTGCACCGCCATGACGCTCCGGCTGTACGCACGCGGCAAGGGGCTGAAGCTCGACCCGGTCAAGGTCAGCGTCGGACACAGCCGCCGCAATGACCGGCAGCCAGCCGACAGCTTCATCCGCACGATCCACCTGCAAGGCGAGCTGACCGGCCAGCAGAGGCAGCGGCTGATCGAAATAGCCCAGCGCTGCCCGGTGCATCGCACGCTCGAGCGCGGGGCGGATATCCAGACCGGCAGCGGCGAAGAGGCAGCAACAGGTATCGCCGAAAAGCCGACGCAACATGCGCACGACATGGAGCGGACTGCAACCGAAGACCACGCATCAGGCGCCGAGCGATGAGCAGCCTTCAGGGCACCGCCGCGTCCGCAGCACCGGCGAGCCCGCCATCCCACTGCCGCAGGGCTGCCTCGATGGCATCGACGGCGAGCGCGGTGGCTGCCGGATCGATCTCGGCCACGGTGTCGCGCTCGTTGTGGATCACCTGCATCAGCTTGGGCATCGGCGCCGGCGGGTTGCCGGCATAGGCATCCAGGATCGGTGCGATCTCTTGCGCATCGACCAGCGCAAACGACACCGCTGGCAAGTCGGCCTGGAGGAACGGCCGGTAGTCGCTCGGCGGGTAACGACCGCCGGCTCTCAACCCCAAGGCGCGGATCTGCGTGGCTTCGCGCACGGCGGCGAGCAATGGATGATCGGCGTCCGGAGCCATCATCCACAAGGTGTCACCCCAGCCGAGCACATCGAAATTGACGTATAGCGCGGGGGCTTCACCGCGGTTGTCGAGATAGGCTTGCGCGCCGAGCAGGCCCTTTTCCTCCAGGTCCCAGAAGGCAAGGGCAACGCGGTGGTGGGCCAGTGGCTGCTGCTTCAAGCGCCGTGCCAGCGCGAGCACGGTGGCGCTGCCGGAGGCGTTGTCGGTCGCGCCGCGCCCGACGTCGACCCGATCCGAATGCGCGCCGAGCAACAACAGCGGCGCTTCGGCGCTGCCGGAAACACCGGCCAGAATGTTCTCGCCGGCCTCGCCGGAGACGGTGAAGTGCTGATTGCGCCACTGCAGGCCCAGCGCGTCCAGCCGCGCGCGGATGACCTCGCGGCGGCCGGCGTTACCGTCGGCTGCGGCCATCGCAACGACATCGGCCATCCAGCTGTCGGCGCCACGGGCTAGGACGGGCGGGGTGTCGGCCTGCGTGCTGTCGGACCGGCCCGGCTGCGGCGCCTCCGAGCAGGCCGCGAGCAGGCAGACGAGCAGTGCGCCCAGGCCGCTGCGAAGCGGATGCGGAAACGGTGCGCGCATGGAACCTCCGGTAAAGATGCCGAAGTGTGCCTCAAGGCTGCCGGCGCCACAGCGGCCAAGTTGCGCGGGGGCAGGGTGGCCGGTAGCCTCCGCCGCTGGAGCTTGACCATCAGGGATACGAGATGACAATCCGCGTTTTCATCATCGACGACCACGCGCTGGTACGCACCGGCATGCGCATGATCCTCTCGGCGCAGCCCGATATCGAAGTGATCGGCGATGCCGAGAGTGGCGAGCAGGCCTTGCCGCGGATTCGTGCACTCAAGCCTGATGTCGTGCTGTGCGACCTGCACCTGCCCGGCGTGAGTGGGCTGGAAATCACCGAGCGCATCGTCAAGGGCGACCACGGCACCCGCGTGATCATCGTCTCGGTGCTGGAGGACGGCCCGCTGCCCAAGCGCCTGCTGGAAGCCGGCGCCTCCGGTTATGTCGGCAAGGGCGGGGACGCCAACGAATTGCTGCGCGCGGTGCATGAGGTGGCGCGCGGCAAGCGGTATCTCGCCAGTGGCGTTGCGCAGAACCTGGCGCTGTACCGCGTCGACGGTGACGGCTCGCCGTTCGACGCGCTGTCGCCGCGGGAGCTGGAGATCGCGTTGCTGCTGGTGCAGGGCCTGCGGCAGGAAGAGATGGCCCGCCGCCTGAGCTTGAGCGCGAAGACGATCAACACGCACAAGACGCGCTTGTTCGAGAAGCTCGAGATCCGCGACACCATCGCCCTGGCGCGGCTGGCCGGGCAGTACGGGCTGATCGAGCCGGCGCACGCCTTTTAGCCGGGTGGGTTGCCGCCGGTCTGTAGGAGCGCCGAGGCCATGCGCAGCCACCGCGCCCATGGGGCGCTCCTACCGGGCGGGCGTCATTCGCTTGGACGGGGTTTGTAGGAGCGGGCTATGCCAGCGACCGTGTAGCTTTTGCCTGATCTGACCGAAGAGCTCGCGCCCATGGGGCGCTCCTACGGGATATGTAGAGCGGAGCTTGCTCCGCTGCACGGCAGCACATCGTCCGGCGAGTCGCAGCCGAGCAAGCTCGGCTCTACGGGTCGGCGCAACGTCGGAGCGGGCGGACATTTCTTCGAGGAACAACAAAAAAGGCAGCCTGCGCATGACGCAAGCTGCCTTTCCTTCTTCGTTTTCTTACTTCCTTCCTAACTTCCTGGCTTCCGGTGGCCCGGCTGCCGCGTGCTCAGGCGTGGCGGTCTGCCTGATCGTCGGACTCGCTGGCGGACTTGCCCTTGGTGGCCACCTCGTCGGCCGCTTCCGCGGCCTTGGCTGCGGGGGACGGGGCGTCGAACAGCCCTGCGGTGCGCGGCTGCTGGGTTGCCTCGGCCGTGTCGGGCTCCGAGGCGGTCGTCGCGGTGGCGGCTTCCGCCGGTGCCGGTGCCGGGGATGGCGCGGTCCTGACCGGCTCGACGGCGGCCGTCGGCGGGGCCTCGGCCGGTACCGCGTCGGGTTCAACCGCGACTTCCTCGACCGCGGCCGGCTCGATCACGGCCGGCTCGACTGCATTGGGCTGCACCGGCTCGGGTGTCGCGTCCGTCACGCCGCCAGCTTCAGCGGGCGTGCCGACGGCTCCGATCTGGCGGTCCTCGACATTCTCGCCCACCGGTTGTGCCTCCGGCGTCTGGGTAGCCGGGGCCTCCGGGAGGTGGGAGGTCGCCCCAGTGGCCGGGGCCGCAGAGGACGCCTCGGCCTGCGGTTCGGCGCCGGAAGATGACGCGTCGGTCGCAGGCGAAGATGCCGAAGCCGCCTCCGGGGTCTTGACCGCTGTCGGGGCACCGTCTGGAGCCTTGCTGGGTTCGGAGGCGTCCGGCGCCGGCGCTGGCGCCGCCTGTGCCGCGCCCTCAGCGGCTGCGACCGCCGGGGTCACTGCGGGCTCTGGTGCGGTTGGCGCTGGCGCGGATGGTGTCGGCGCGCGCTGGCCCGATGTGCCCTGTCCACCAGCGTCATCATCGAAGTCGAACTCCGGCTGCGAGCGGTTGGGCGCCGGCGCGCTGTCGCCGGATGCGGCCGCGTCGAGTTCGTCGGCATCGCTGCCATGCGACTCATGCGAGTGCTCGGCATTCTTCTGCGCGTCGGCGGCTGCACCGTCTTCGCCACCACGACGGCGACGACGACCACCCCGGCGACCACGACGGCGGCGGCTGCCTTCGGCCTGGGCGTTGTTCTCGTCTTGCGAAGGCGTGCCATGGCCGTCGACTGCCTGGGTGCCGCCATTGCCACCGTTGCCCGCCTGCGACGTCTGCGCGGTTTCCGCACCGTCGCCAGCTTCAGCGGCGGGTAGCACAGGTTTGGCTGCCTCATCGGCCGGCGCGGCCGCGGCCGCCTTGGGCTTGGGTTCGTTGCGTGGCGGACGCTGGCGCGTGTTGGCCGAGCCGTCCTGCTGCGCATTCTCCTCCTGGCTGCCAAGCTTGTCGGCCGGGGCCTGCTTCGGCTTGGGCGTGTTTTGCTT
>JAHWKC010000130.1 GCA_019348095.1 Pseudomonadota bacterium
TCGCCTGCATTGCCTCGCGGCTGAGCACCTCGACCTCGCTCTGCATCCGCTCCTGGCGCTGCAGCATCAGCATGATCAGCACCAGCACCACCAGCAGCGCCAGGCCGATCATCGCGAGGAACCGCGCCTGCAAACCGTAGCGCAGCTTCATTCGACCTCGCCGCGCACGCGCGCCACGCCGGCGGCGATGCGCTCCAGCGACTGCGCCGAAGCCCCATCGACCGGCAGGAATCGAGTGGTCCCGAAGAACTGCCGCAGCGCGCCGGCGGCGGCAGGGTCGCCCGCGGCCTCCGCCAGCACCTGGTACAGCCGCGCCCGGACCCGCGGCTCGAGCCCACCACGCACCATCTCGACCGCGCGCGGGAACGCCTCGGACCGCTCGAATACCACCAGGTCATCGCGGAAAGCCGGTGGCACGCGCGCGGGATTGTTCCAGTCCAGGTCGCTCATCACCCCGACGTCGACCAGCCCCTTGTGCACCCAGGTGGCGATGTTGAGTTCGGAACGCGCGAACAGGTAGCCGACCTCGGCCGCGTCGATCCGGTCGCGCGGGGAGAGCAGGATTTCCAGGCGCATGTCATTGGCCAGCAGTGCCGCTGCCGGCACGAAATAGGCACTGGTCGAGGATGGTCGCTGGAACGCGATGCTATGCCCGCGCATCTGCGACAGCGCGCGGATGCCGGTGTCGCGCCGGACGAAGAACAGGCTGCGGTAATGACTGTGGCCGCCGCGCTCTGTCAGCAGCAGCGGTTCGGCACCGGCGCGCTGGCGCAACAGCATCGCGGTGCCAGCGGTTTCGGTGACCCAGTCGACGCGGCCGCGGCGCAGGTAGCTGGCCATCTGCTGCGGGTCGCGCGCCATCAGTACCCGGCCCTCGCGGATCCCGACATCGGCCATGCGTGGCACCACGTAGTCGAGCAGCGGCCGCAGTTGGTCGTAGTGGGCCTTGGGGTCGTCGCTGATGCGCCCGAGCACCAGCACGCTGTCGGCCGGCGGCGCGGTGGCTGCTGGCTGTGCCGCGGCCGCCAAGGGCGCGCCCGCGCTGCACGCCATGGCGAGCAGCAAGGCGAGGGTCTGGCGCAGGCGTTTGTTCAAGAGCGGCCCCGATGGGAAGCAGACCGGGAGCCTAATCGAATCCCGCTCAGCCCGATACCGGCTGCACCGGTTCTTTTGCAAGAACCGGACCGGACACTCCGGGATGCCTTCGGCCTGGAATTCAGCGGCGCTGCCCAGCCAGCATCGCCATGCGGTCGGCGTCGGCCAGGATGCCGCGCAGCAGGCGCACTTCGCGGACGTCGAGTTCGGCGCGCAGGAACAGGCGCCGCAGCTTGCGCATCGCCGAGTCGGGTGCGCGGCCCTTGTGGAAATCGAGCGCATCCAGGGTGTCGGCCAGCTGGCCGAAAAATCCCTCCAGTTCGGCGTGTGAGGCCGGCGGGTCGGCCCGCCCGGCGCCACCGGAGTCGTCCGGCTGCGCAGCCAGCAGGGCCAGGCGCAGCTCGTAGCTGAGCACCTGCACCGCCGCGGCCAGGTTCAGCGAGCTGTACTCGGGATTGGCCGGGATATGCACCGCGGCGTGGCACAGCTGCAGCTCGTCGTTGCTCAGCCCGGTACGCTCGCGGCCGAACACCAGCGCGACCTCGGCGCCCTCCCCGGCCGCGGCCACCGCACGCGCGGCGCCTTCGCGCGGCAGCAGCTCGTCCAGCGCCACGCGGCGGCTGCGCGCGGTGCAGCCCAGCACCAGGCGGCAGTCGGCGAGAGCATCGGCCAGGCTGGCGTGGCGGACGGCGGCCGACAACACGTCGTCGGCGCCCGCGGCGAGCGCGTAGGCCTCGATGTCCAGCGGCTTTTCCGGGGCCACCAGCACCAGCCGCGACAACCCCATCGTCTTGATCGCGCGCGCGGCCGAGCCGATGTTGCCGGGGTGCTGGGTGCCGACCAGCACCATGCGTATCCGGTCGGGCGGCGTGATAACTAGGCAATCGGTACTCATGGGGCGCAATGGTAAACTCCGCGGCCGGCCCTGGGCCGGATCGCTCTTTTTCCCCGCCAGCCGTCCCCCACCTGTTCGCCCAGTTCGCCGAGGCCGTTCGCCATGCAGAAACCCGCCGTCACCCTCATGGTCAAGGCCGCCCGTGCCGCCGGCAACGTGCTGCTGCGGCACATGTACAAGCTGGACGCGCTGAATGTGGTCGAGAAGGACCGGATGGATTTCGCCAGCGAAGTCGACGAACTGGCCGAGAAGGAGATTACAAAAGAATTCCGCCGTTCCACGCCGGACTACGCGATCCTCGGCGAGGAAAGCGGCTCGACCAACACCCGCGGCAACAGCCGCTTTACCTGGGTGATCGACCCGCTGGACGGCACCAGCAACTACCTGCGCGGCATCCCGCACTTCTGCGTGTCGATCGCGCTGGTGGAGAACGGCGAGCCGGTGCACGGCGTGATATTCGACCCGCTGCGCAACGAGCTGTTCACCTCCAGCCGCGGCAGCGGCACCGTGCTCAACGAAAAGCGCGTGCGGGTGGCCGACCGCAAGGACCTCCAGGGCGCGATGCTGATCACCGGTTTCGCGCCGCGCGAGCGCTCGCGCGCCAGCGCGCACCTGAAGTGCATCGACACGCTGCTGACCGAGGCCGAGGACATCCGCCGGACCGGCTCGGCCGCGCTCGATTTGGCCTATATCGCCTGCGGGCGTGCCGATGCCTACTTCGAGGCCGGAGTGAAGCCGTGGGACATCGCCGCCGGCGCCCTGATGGTGCGCGAGGCTGGCGGCAAGGTCAGCGATTTCCACGGACGCAGCACCGGCCCGATGGACGCCCGCGGAGTGGCGGGGCGCCCGCTGGTGGCCGGCAACATCAAGGTCGCCGAACTGCTGCAGCAGAAGATCGTCAACACCGGCTACGCCGCGGCGTTCGCCTGAGCCCCGTAGGAGCGCCCCATGGGCGCGATCGCTCTACCACGCAGGTGCAATCGCGGGCATGGCCCGCTCCTACAAAAGATCACGCCGCGGCGTGACCCGTAGAGCCGAGCTTGCTCGGCTGCTCCGACGCAGCGATCCGGCAGCGGAGCAAGCTCCGCTCTATGCGCTGTAGGAGCGCCCCATGGGCGCGATCGCTCTACCACGCAGGTGCAATCGCGGGCGTGGCCCGCTCCTACAAAAGATCGCGCGGCGGCGTGATCCGTAGAGCCGAGCTTGCTCGGCTGCTCCGACGCAGCGATCCGGCAGCGGAGCAAGCTCCGCTCTAGGTGTTGTAGGAGCGCCCCATGGGCGCGATCGCAAACCGGACAGGCGCGGTGATCCGGTTTCCATCGCGGCCATGGGCCGCTCCTACAAAAGCGCCCGCTGATTCCGTAGAGCCGAGCTTGCTCGGCTGCTCCGACGCAGTGATCCGGCAGCGGCGCAAGCTCCGCTCTATGCGACCGGAACGGCCGGTTACGGCCGGCGCGCCAGTTCGGCCTCGTCGCGGGCCTTGGGCATCAGGTCCTGCTTGGTGACGCTCAGCGGCCCGAAGGTCAGCAGCGGCGCGGCCACGAAGATCGAGGACAGGGTACCGATCACCACGCCGATCAGCATCGCCTCGGCCATGCCGGTGAGCGAGCCGCCGCCGTAGAAGTACAGCGCCAGCATCGTCAGCAGCGCGACGAAGGAGGTGATCACCGTGCGCGACAGGGTCTGATTGATCGACCGGTTCAGCACCGTCAACGGGTCGGTGCGCAGCGCGCGGAAGTTCTCGCGTATGCGGTCGAATACCACGATGGTGTCGTTGATCGAGAAACCCATCACCGACAGGATGCCGGCCAGCACCGTCAGGTCGAACTCGTGCCCGCTGAGCGCAAACCAGCCGCTGACCGCCATCACGTCGAACAGCGTGGTCAGGACCGCGGCGATGGCGAACTTCTTCTCAAAGCGCAGCGAGATGTAGATCAGGAAGCCCACCACCACGAAGATCAATGCCCAGATCCCGTTGATCGCGAGCTCCTCGCCGATCTGCGGGCCGACATATTCGCTGCGCAGCACCGTGACCGGGTTGCCCTCGATCACCAGCGCGCGCTGGATATCCGCAGCGGTCTCATCTCCGATGCCGGTCTCGCCCACTTGCGCAGCGCCGGTGGCAGCGGCCGGAGCGCCATCCTCGGCCGTCGCCGGTCGCAGGCGTACCAGCAGCTCGGTGCCGGAGCCGAAGGTCTGCACTTGGGCACCGCCGTAACCGGCCCGCTCGAGCCGGTCGCGGACGTCATCGACCGCCACCGGGCGCTCGAAGCGCAGTTCGGTCACGGTGCCGCCGGTGAAATCGAGGGCGAAATTGAAGCCTTTGCCGGCGATCGCGCCGATCGCGACCAGCATCATCAGCAGCGCGATCGACAGCGACACCCAGCGCAGGCGCATGAAGTTGAAGTTGGCGTCGTACGGGAACACGTTCAATGGTTTCATCTGGATGGGCTCCCGGTCAGATCGCAAGCGACTTGAGTTTGCGACGGCCGCCGTAGATCAGCGTCGCGATGCCCCGCGAAGCCGACACCGCGGTGTACATCGAGGTGGCGATGCCCACAATCAGCGCGACCGCGAAGCCCTTGACCGGGCCGGTGCCGAAGGCGAACAGCGCCAGGCCCGCCAGGATCGCGGTGAGGTTGGCATCGACGATGGTGCCGACCGCCTTCTCGTAGCCGGCTGCGATCGCCGCACGCGGCGGCAGGCCGGCGCGCAGCTCCTCGCGGATGCGCTCGTTGATCAGCACGTTGGCATCGACCGAAAGCGCGACCGTCAAGGCGATACCGGCCAGCCCCGGCAGGGTCAGGGTGGCACCGAACATCGACATCACCGCCACCACCGCCAGCAGGTTGAGCAGCAGCGCGATGCAGGTGATCAGGCCGAACACGCGGTAGTAGACCAGGAAGAACAGCAGGGTGAACACGAACGAATAGAACACCGCCTTCATGCCGCGCTCGACGTTCTCCGCGCCCAGGCTGGGGCCGACCACGCGCTCCTCGACGAAGTCCATCGGCGCGGCCAGCGAGCCCGAGCGCAGCAGCAGTGCCAGATCGGCGGCCTCGGCCATGCTGTCCAGGCCGGTTGTCTGGAATTCCCGGCCGAACACGCCGTTGATGTTGGCCACCGAGATGACCTCCCGGTTTACCCGCACCGAACGAACCTCCTCGCCGTTGACCATGCGTACCTCGGGCACGCGCTCGATGAACACCACCGCCATCGGCTTGCCGACGCTCTGGCTGGTGAAGTCGAACATGCGCTGCCCGCCGGCATTGTTCAGCCGCACCGACACCGACGGCGAGCTGGTCTGCGGATCGATCCCGGAGGTCGCCCCGACCAGCTGGTCTCCGGTGGCGATCACGCGCTTGTTGAGCAGTACCGGGATCGGATTCCCATCGGGGCCGAGACTGCGCCGGTAATAGATCTCCGCCTGCGGCGGCACCACGCCGCTGGTCACTGCGTCGTAGGGATTGCCCTCGACCACCGCGCGGTACTCCAGGGTCGCGGTGGCGCCGATGATGCGCTTGGCCTGCGCGGTGTCCTGCACGCCGGGCAACTGCACGACGATGCGATCGTCGCCCTGGCGCGTGATCACCGGCTCGGCCACGCCCAGCGCGTTGATGCGGTTGCGCAGCGTGCCCACGTTCTGCTCGATCGCGTCGGCGGCCATCTGCTGCAGCTCGGCATCCGGCACGCGCGCGGTAAGCGTGTTGCCCTGGGTGGACAGCTGCAGGGTCGGTTCGCTGGTCGCGATCAGATCACGTGCCTGATCAACCTGGCCGGCATCTGCGAGGGTGGCGATGACCGTGTTGTCCGGGCGGCGCTCGACCGACTGATAACGCACGCGGTTCTCGCGCAGCAGCACGCGCAGGTCCTCGGCAATGACGTCCAGGCGCTTGTCGAGCGCGGCGTCCTGGTCGACCTGCATGGTGAAGTGCACGCCACCCCGCAGATCCAGGCCGAGCGGCATCGAGGTCGCACCGAGCGCATTCAGCCAGTCCGGCACGGTCGAGGCCAGGTTCAACGCGACCACGTAGTCGTTGCCCAGTGCCGGACGCAGTGCGTCGGCGGCCACCACCTGGCTGGCAGGATCGGACAGGCGCACCAGCAGGTTGCCCTCGTCCAGTTCCACCGCTTTGGTGCCGACATCCGCCTCCTGCAGGAGCGACTCGACCCGCGCCAGCAGCACGTCCGCCAGCGCGGGTCGGGCCAACGTGTAGGGGGGGTCCAGCAGCACCAGGTCGAAGGGTCCGTCGACGCGCGCCAGGGCCCCGGGGAGCTCGGCGGCGACGACGGTCACGCGGTCGGCGACCCCCGCCGTGTCCAGGTTGGTGCGAATGGCGGCCAGTGCCGGGCGAGCGCGCTCCACCAGGGTCGCGTGCGCCGCCCCGCGCGAGAGCGCCTCGATGGCCAGCGCGCCGGAGCCTGCGAACAGGTCCAGCACCCGGGCCCCGGGCAGGCGCGGCTGCACCCGCGCGGCGGCCTCGTAGGCGAGCGACTGCAGGTCGCGCGGCAGGGCCGGCGCGTTGGCGCGCAGGCGCTGCGCGGAGGCGCTGCCGTTCGTCGCGAGCAGCAGCGTGTTGAAGTCCTGCGACGGATCGCGCAGCACCGTGGGGAAGACGGCCGCCATCGTGGCGCCGAGAACGCTCTCGAGCTTCGTCGAGCCCGCCGGGTGGCCGGCGTTGACGACGACGACGCCGCCTGGGCGCAGGCGGTCG
>JAHWKC010000131.1 GCA_019348095.1 Pseudomonadota bacterium
CCAGGGCGAATCGCGTCTGATCGTCACGCAAGCCAACCGGGAGGCGTTCGAGCATTTCCGCAACTGGAGCCTGTGGCCGGTGAAGGCGACTCTGCTCACAGGCCCCCGCCGCTCCGGCCGAAGTCTCCTTGCCCGAAGTTTCGTCGAGCGCGTCGGCGGGCAATTGCTCGATCAGGCCGAGCGGGTCCATGTTCGCGGCCAGATGCCCGCGTGACCGGTAGGCGGTGATGAGTTTGCCGACGGCTCGCTCGCGTTCGTCGCCTCCCCGTGAGGCTGCGCCGGAACTGGCGGCGGTCCTGCCCGCCGCAGCGACGCTCTGCATGACGGCCGAATGCGGCACGTCGCCGGCCTCGCGGCCCTTCAGGCCGTCAAAGTAGGTCTTCCATTTCCCGTCGACGCTGTCGGGCGAGACCAGGTACTGCTCGTACAGGTCTTCGATGTAGGCGGCATTGGCGCCGAGTTGCGAGGACTGGGAGAAATGCTTCAGGAGACTGTCCACGATGGCATCGGGAAACTCGGAGGGGGAGGTCGGAGCGCCATCCCGACGCGCGCAGCGCATGAATGGGCCCAAGAACCGCCGATTATAGCGGCAGGGCGACCATCGGCGGCCAGTGCCGGAGCGAGAAGTTGCCGCTTTCTGGCGGATATTCCGCCGATTGCATTGTCCCCGGGACACGATGACGTGCTGGCGAAGATGCGCCGCGTCGCCCGAGATCGCGCCGACCCAGCTCCCGCAGCGGTCACCTGCGGCGGCATCCGCGGGTCAGATTCCCAGTGCGCGGTATTCGGTGCACCAGCGGGCGCGCTGCCAGACCGGATCGAAGGTGGAGCGCAGTTGCCGCGCGCGCGCCGGGCCGTCCAGCCGGGTTTCCCCGTCGAACCGGTGTCCGAGCGGTCGGAAGTAGTAGCCGCCCAGATCGTTGGCCACGTAGGCCGACGGATAGCCGCGGTCGGTTGGCTCCTCGATGGCGCGGAAGCCGAAGGCGCTGGGCAGGCGCTGTGCGAGGCCGATCAATGGCGCCAGCGCTCGCTGCGGGCTTGCCGGGTCCTGCAGCAGGATCCGCACCTCGCCGTCGCCGGTACCGAGCCGGCGCAGCGTCGCGATGACCTCCGGGTCGTCGAGCAGGCCCGGGTCGAGCTCCCGGCTGTAGATGAACAGCGTGCGACGGGCCCCGGCGATCACCCCCAGCACGGCGGCGATTGCCGCCTCGCGGGTTTCCACGGGGTTCACCGCATCCAGCACGATTCCCATCGACTGGTGATCGATGCCGGCCTCCTGGAAACGCTCGCCGTGCGGCAGGAAACCGTGCCGCGCATAAAAGCCGATCGCCGAGGCCTGCGCATGAAGCGACAACTCGCGCCAGCCCAGTTCGCGTGCCTGGTCGAGCAGCCCCAGCAGCAGCGCATCGCCGACACCGCGCCCGCGCCAGTCCGGCAGCACCGCCATCCGGCCGATGGTGCGCCGTGGGGTCAGGCGGCCGGTGCCGATCGGACGGCCGCTGTCGTCGCGTGCCAACACGTGCCGGCACTGCGGGTCGAACTCGTCCCATTCCAGCTCGATCGGGACCTTCTGCTCCTGCACGAACACGGTTTCGCGCACGACGCGCAGATCGGGCAGGGCGGCCTGGTACTCGACCGCTTCGACGCTGAAACCCGGCGTGGCGCTCATGGCCCCTCTCCGTCCTCTGGGTGTATCTGGTCGGCTGCCAGCCGGTAGTGGCCACCGCCCAGCAGCTCGATCACGCAGTCGCGCCCGGCCTGCGACAGGCGGGCGTAGCTCGCGCCATCGATGGTGTCGCCATTGGCTATCCGCTGCGCATCGCGCACCGGCAACGGGTACTCCTGGCCGCTGACATACAGCCGCGCGCCGCCGCCTGCCCTGGTCTGTGTCCTGCGCCAGGCCATGCGCGAGAACGGGTGACGCCACAGCGAGCCGCCGTGCAGCAGGTCCCATTCGGTTTCGATGCGCGAGCGCGGCTCGGCGCCGGGAGGCGTATCGGCCGGCTGCACCTGGCCTGCGCTGCGGTAAACCGTGATGAAGCGGCCGAACCAGTCGCCGAGCCGCTCGGAATCGTTCATGCGCAATGCGTTCAGCGCCTCGACCACACGGGTCATCGCGTCGGCGTCGATTTCGCTGGCGTCGCGAGGCGGGGCCAGGTCGGGATCGCGGTAGCGCAGCGCCTCGTCGGCGCCGCTGGCGAGGGTGTCGACGAAGTCGCCGAGCAACTCAGCGGCCGATGGCGCGCGCATGCCAATCGAGAACGTCAGGCAGGCATCCTCGGCGACGCCGTGGTGCGGCACGCCGGGCGGCAGGTACAGCATGTCGCCGGGGCCGAGCACCCAGTCGTGGCTCGGGTTGAATTCGCGCAGCAGCTTCAGTTCGGCATCATCGCGGAACTCCAGCGACGGGTTGGGCGAGGCGTCGATCTGCCAGCGACGGTGCCCCTGCGCCTGCAGCAGGAACACGTCGTACTGATCGACGTGCGCACCGACCGAGCCGCCGGGCGCGGCGAACGACACCATGATGTCGTCGATGCGCCAGCGCGGCAGGAAGCCGAAGGCATCGAGCACGCCGGCGACGTCGGCGTCCCACTTGTCCACGTCCTGCACCAGCAAGGTCCAGTCGCGCTCCGGCATTTCGGGAAACATCACTTCCTCGAACGGGCCGTGGCGCAGCAGCCAGCGGTCGTGGCCGTGCAGAGAAGCGCTGCGCTCCCGCGTGACGATCCGCGACAGCGCGAACTCCTCGCAGGCCAGACCGGCGAGGTCTTCGGGCGAGATGGCCGGCTCGAAGCCGGACGCGGCGAAATCCGGGAATGCGTTGCGGATCAGCAGCGGCTTCTTCTGCCAGTAGTCGCGCAGGAAATCGGCCGGCGCCATGCCGAGCGGGGGCAGGGCGGCGGCGTCGACTTCGATCGGCGACCTGGCAGCTCCGCCGCGTCCGGTCTTGGTAGTGCCGAGCTCGACCGGTTTGCGGGCTCGCGGCTGCCGGGCAAGCCCGGCATTACGGGGAAGGGAGGACTTCCGGCTCATGTCGTGATCTCGTGGTTCCTGGAATCGCGCCTTGCTAGGAGCGCCCCATGGGCGCCAGGCTCCTGATGACGGCAAAATTTTCGCGAAGCGGTCGTGCCCACGTGCGCTCCTGCGGCAACTGCATCAGCTATCGACACGCCAGGGCGGGTTCTTCCGGTTCTCGCCGGCACGGAACAGGCACAGCACGTTGCCGGCAGGGTCCTTCAGCCGCGCCTCGCGCCAGAGCCAGCGCTCATCGGTGGGCGGCCGGTCGAACACCAGGCCGCGCGCCTGCAGCGAAGCCACCCGCGCGTCGAGGTCATCGCATTCGAAATACACCACGACTCCCGAGTCCGGGGACAGCGCATCAACCCGATGCACCGAAAACGTCGCGTCGCCGCGCGGGCATTCGAAGCGCGCGTAACGCGGCGCCGAATCGACAATCAGGGTGAAGCCCATGTCGCGGTAGAACGCGACCGAGGCGTCCACGTCAATTGCCGGCAAGGTGATCTGATTGAGGTTCATCGCGAGCGCTCAGACGGCTCCGGCGAGCTTGGCTGCCAGACCGGTGTAACTGCCAGGCGTCATGTCGAGCAGCCGCTGGCGGGCCTCGTCGGGCAGTTCCAGCGAGTCGATGAACTCGCGCATCGACTGCTCGGTGATGCCCTGGCCGCGGGTCAGCGCCTTGAGTTGCTCGTACGGATTGGGCAGGCCGTGGCGGCGCATGACGGTCTGCACCGCCTCGGCCAGCACTTCCCACGACGCATCGAGGTCGGCGGCAAGCCGCTCTGGATTGGCACTGAGCTTGCCGAGCCCGCGCTGCAGCGCGTCAAGTCCGATCAGCGCATGCCCGAACGCGGTGCCGAGCGCGCGCAGCACAGTCGAATCGGTCAGGTCACGCTGCCAGCGGCTGATCGGCAGCTTGGCGGCGAAATGCTCGAACAGCGCGTTGGCGATGCCGAAGTTGCCCTCGGCGTTCTCGAAGTCGATCGGGTTGACCTTGTGCGGCATGGTCGAGCTGCCGACTTCGCCGGCCTTCACCGACTGCTTGAAATACCCGAGCGAGATGTAACCCCAGATATCGCGGCACAGGTCGATGCAGATCGTGTCGATGCGGCGCTGGGCGTCGCACAGCTCGGCGATGCCGTCGTGCGGCTCGATCTGCGTGGTGTAGGGCTGCCAGTCCAGGCCCAGCGAGTGCACGAAACGCTGCGAGAACGCCTCCCAGTTGACTTCCGGATAGGCGGCGAGGTGGGCGTTGTAGTTGCCGACCGCGCCGTTGATCTTGCCGCACATCGGCGCGGCAGCCAGCGTCTCACCCTGGCGCTTCAGGCGCGCAACCACGTTGGCGATTTCCTTGCCGACCGTGGTCGGGGACGCGGTCTGGCCGTGCGTGCGCGAAAGCATCGGCAACTCGGCGTGCTGGTGCGCCATCGCACGCAGCGCCTGGATCAGCTGATCGAGCCTGGGCAGCAGCACGAACTGGCGCGCCTGGCTCAGCATCAGCGCGTAGCTGAGATTGTTGATGTCCTCGCTGGTGCAGGCGAAGTGCACGAACTCCAGCGCCGGGCCGAGTTCGGTATCGTCGGCGAGCCGCTCCTTGATCAGGTATTCGACCGCCTTGACGTCGTGGTTGGTGGTGCGCTCGATCTCCTTGACCCGCGCTGCGTCCTGCACCGACAGCTCGTCGGCCAGTGCGCGCAGGCGCGCGGTGGCAGCGTCGCTGAAAGGCTCGAGTTCGACGATCGCCGGCTCGTCGGCCAGCGCCAGCAACCATTCGACCTCGACCTTGACCCGGGCCTTGATCAGGCCGAACTCGGAAAAGATCGGCCGCAACGGATCGACCTTGCCGGCATAGCGGCCATCGAGTGGGGACAGGGCGAGCAGCTGGGATTCGATGGTGGCGGACATGGTAAAGGCGTGTTGGAGGCAGTCGCACATTCTACTGCGGGCACCATGACTCCGTAGGAGCGGCTTCAGCCGCGATCCGCAACCATTCGCCTGCGCCGGTTCCACGATCGCAGCTGAAGCCGCTCCTACAGGACTGCGATGGCTGGCGGCGTATGCTCGGGCGAACGATGGAGGACGCGATGGCCACACAGGATTACCGCACCGAACACGACAGCATGGGCGAGCTCCAGGTCCCGCGCGATGCGTTGTGGGGCGCGCAGACCCAGCGCGCGGTCGACAACTTTCCGATATCAAATCAGCGAATGCCGCGCGAGTTCATCCGCGCACTCGGGCTGGTCAAGGCCGCGGCGGCGGAGGTCAATGGCGGCTTCGGCCTGCTGGGCAAGGGCCTGGCCGCGTCGATTCGCAAGGCCGCACTGGCGGTTGCCGAGGGCGCGCACGACGGGCAGTTCCCGGTCGACGTGTTCCAGACCGGCTCGGGCACCTCGAGCAACATGAACGCCAACGAGGTGATCGCCGCGCTGGCGGCGCGGTCCGGCCGCACCCGGGTCCACCCCAACGACCACGTCAACCTCGGCCAGAGCTCCAACGACGTGGTGCCCACCGCGATCCGGGTGTCGGCGCAGCTGGCGGTGCTGGAGAAGCTGCTGCCCTCGCTCAAGCACCTGCGCCGGACCATCGACCGGCGCGCGAGATCGTTCGGCAGGATCACCAAGACCGGTCGCACCCACCTGATGGACGCGATGCCGCTGACGTTCGCGCAGGAGTTCGGCGCGTGGTCGGCGCAACTGGCCTCCGCGCAGGCGCGGATCGAGGACAGCCTCAAGCGGCTGCGGCGCCTGCCGATCGGTGGCACCGCCATCGGCACTGGCATCAACGCCGACCCGCGCTTCGGCAAGGCGATGGCCAGGGCGCTGTCGACGCTGTCGAAGGCCCGGTTCGAATCGGCCGACAACAAGTTCGAGGGCCTGGCCGCGCAGGACGATGCCGTTGAACTGTCCGGCCAACTCAACGTGCTGGCGGTGGCGCTGATGAAGATCGCCAATGACCTGCGCTGGATGAACTCCGGTCCCCTGGCGGGCCTGGGCGAGATCGAGCTGCCCGCGTTGCAGCCGGGCAGCTCGATCATGCCGGGCAAGGTCAACCCGGTGGTCCCGGAGGCGGTGGCGATGGTCTGCGCGCAGGTGATGGGCCACCACACCGCTATAACCATTGCCGGGCAGAGCGGCAATTTCCAGCTCAACGTGATGCTGCCGCTGATCGCCCACGATCTGCTCGACTCGATCCGGTTGCTCGGCAACGCCATGCGTCTGCTCGCCGACGACACGATCGCCGGTTTGCAGATTCGCCGCGAACGGGTCGGCGAGGCGCTGGAGCGCAATCCCATCCTGGTGACCGCGCTCAACCCGGTGATCGGCTACGAGAAGGCGGCCGCGATTGCCAAGCAGGCATATCGCGAGGGCAGGCCGGTGCTGGAGGTCGCGGTCGAGCGCTGGCACCGGGCCCGGGCCGAAGGCCGATCGGTGGTGGTGTGCGCCAGCGACAACGCCACCGTGGCCGAGATCTGCGACAGGGTCCGGACCGACCGCCTGGGCCGGGGCGAGGTGGAAGCGGGCGGAGTGGTCGCGGCAGGCGGCCAGGTTGTCGGAGTCGGCGACGAGGTGGTGACCCTGCACAACGACCGCCGGCTGATGACCAGCGCCGGGGGGTGGGTGCGCAACGGTGACCG
>JAHWKC010000132.1 GCA_019348095.1 Pseudomonadota bacterium
GCAGGTACTGCAGCTTCTGGATCGAACCGCCGAGGCCGACGCCGAACCACTCGCCGCGCCCGACCGCCATCAACGCGTTGGTCAGCTGGTAGCCGCTGTCGAACGGATCCGCCCACGGATCCATGAAGGAGGTCAGTCGGCGCCTCCGGTAGGGCTCGGCGATCGCGACGATCGCCAGCAGCGGCAAGCCGACCAGGACCGGGCCGAACATCCGCGGCATGTTGACCCCGCCCAGCACCAGCATGCCGCCGGTGATCGCCAGGATCAGCGACAGCGAACCGAAGTCCGGCTGGAGCGCGAGCAGCACCACCAGGCCAAGCGCCACCCCGATCGGCTTGAGCATCGCCGGCCAGGTGGCGCTGACCTCCTCGCTGTAGCGCTTGAGGTAACTGGCCAGCCACACGATGTAGAGCAGCTTGACCGCCTCCACCACCTGGAAGTTGGACACGCCGGGGATCCGGATCCAGCGCTGGGCGCCATTGACGCTGTAACCGATGCCGGGAATGAACACCAGCAGCAGCAATGCAAAGCACAACAGCAACAGGGTCTGGCTGTGGTGCTCGACCCACTTGAGCTCGGTGCGCGTGAGCCATAGCGCGCAGGCCACGCCAACCCCCAGGAACACGATGTGGCGGGTCAGGAAATGGAACGGCCCCACGTCCAGGCCCTCGCCGATCGCGATCGAGCTGGAGCCGACCATCACCACGCCCAGGCAGGCCAGCGCGCACGCGATGCCGATCAGCCACGGGTCGAATCGACCGCTGATCGCGTCCAGGCGCGTGGCCTGGCGGGTGCTGCCGCCGTGGGCGTGGCCGGCATGGACGTGGCGCTCGATCATCAGCGCACCTTCAACGTCGCCAGGCCGACCAGCACCAGCACCACCGAGATGATCCAGAAGCGCACGATCACGCGCGGCTCCGGCCAGCCCTTGAGCTCGAAATGGTGGTGGATCGGCGCCATCCGGAACACGCGCTTGCCGGTCAGCTTGAACGACGCGACCTGGATCATCACCGACAGCGTTTCGATCACGAAGATCCCGCCCATGATCACCAGCACCAGCTCCTGGCGCACGATCACCGCGATGGTGCCGAGCACCGCGCCGAGCGCGAGTGCCCCGATGTCGCCCATGAACACCATCGCCGGGTAGGTGTTGAACCACAGGAAGCCGAGCCCGGCCCCGGCGATCGCGGCACAGATGATGATCAGCTCGCCCGCGCCCGGCACCGGCGGGATCTGCAGGTATTCGGAGAACACCGCGTTGCCTGAGGCATAGGCGAACACGCCCAGCGCGCACGCGACCAGCACCGTGGGCATGATCGCCAGCCCGTCCAGGCCATCGGTCAGGTTGACCGCGTTGGAGAAGCCGACGATCCAGAAGTAGGCGATCGCAATGAAGGTGAACCCGGCCAGCGGCAACGCGATCGTCTTGAACAGCGGGATGTAGAAGGTGGTGGCGGTCGGCGTGTCGGCGCTCATGAACAGGTAGATGCCGGCGGCCAGGCCGAACACCGATTGCAGCGCGTACTTCCAGCGCGACTTCATGCCGTTGGGATCGCGCTTGACGATCTTGATCCAGTCGTCGTACCAGCCGATCGCGCCGAACGCGACCATCACCGCCAGCACCAGCCACACGTAGCGGTTGCGCAGGTCGCCCCACAGCAGGACCGCGGCGAACACCGTGATCAGGATCAGTGCACCGCCCATGGTCGGCGTGCCGGCCTTGGAGAAGTGCGACTGCGGGCCGTCCTGGCGGATCGGCTGGCCGCCCTTGAGCTGGCCGAGCCGACGGATCACCACCGGCCCCCACCACAACGACAGCGCCAGCGCGGTCAGTGCACTGAGAATGCCGCGCAAGGTGAGGTAGTTGAACACCCCGAAGATGCTTTCCAGCTGTTCCAGCCAGCGAGCCAGTTCAAGCAACATGCGTGGTGTCCTCCCGGTCAGACAGCAGCGCGGTGACGATCTTGTCCATCGCGCTGCCGCGCGAGCCCTTGACCAGCACGCGCACGCCGCCACCCGCTTCTGTAGGCGAGGCTTGAGCCCCGGTTGGGCCGCCCGGCGGGATCGGGGCTGAAGCCCCTCCTGCACGGGCCAGGTCATCGCGCAGTGCGGCGATCAGCGCGGCGTGGCTGTCGTACTCGGCGCCGCCATCACCAAATGCCTGCGCCGCGGCTGCACTCAGCGGGCCGAGCGCATACAACCGCTGGATCCCGGCAGCCTTGGCGCGGCGCCCGGCTTCGGCGTGCATCGCCTGCGCGTCGTCGCCGAGCTCGCGCATGTCGCCCAGCACCAGCCACGCGTCGCCGGGGGCCTCGGCCAGCAGGTCGATGGCCGCGGCCAGCGAACCGGGATTGGCGTTGTAGCTGTCGTCGATCAGCACCGCGTTGCCGCCGAGCGGACGCGCCACCAGGCGGCCGGCGACGGCCTGCGCGGCCGCAAGCCCCGCCGCGATCGCGTCCAGCGATGCCCCTGCGCCCAGCGCCAGCGCCGCGGCCGCCAGCGCATTGCGCACGTTGTGCCGGCCCGGCAACGCGAGGGTGATTGCAGCCTCGCCTGCGGGCGTGACCAGGGTGAAGCGGCTGGCGTCGGCGTCGATGCGGATGTCGCGCGCAATGACGTCGGCGCTGCTGTCCAGGGCGAAGCGGATCATCCGGCGCCCGTGCGCGCGCTCGGCAAAGAAGGGCGCAAACGCGTCATCGGCGTTGATGACCGCGACGCCGTCGGCGGCCAGCGCGTCGTAGATCGCGGCCTTGGTGTCGGCCACGCCGAGCAGGCTGCCCATCCGTTCCAGGTGCGCCGGCGCGATGTTGTTGACCAGCGCCACGTCGGGTTTGGCAATCGCGGTGAGATAGCCGATGTCGCCCGGCTTGCCCGCGCCCATCTCGTAGATCGAGAACTCCGCATCATCGGGCGCGTCCAGCACCGCCAGCGGCAGGCCGATCTCGTTGTTGCGGTTGCCGGGATTGGCGTACGCGCGCCCGACCTGCTCCAGTATCCCCAGCAGCAGCGTCTTGACGCTGGTCTTGCCGTTGCTGCCGGTGATCGCGAGTGTGCAGGTACGGGCCGCGCGGTGCACCGCACCGGCCCAGTCGGCCAGCGCGCGCTCGGTGTCGGCGACGATGACCTGCGCGATGTCGGCCTCGGCGAGATCGATGTGGACGCGGCGCTCCACCAGTGCCGCGGCGACGCCGGCCTGCGCCGCGGCGGCGACGTGATCGTGCCCGTCGAAGCGCTCGCCCTTCAGCGCGACGAACAGGCGGCCCGCGCCTGCCGATAGCGCCCGGGTGTCGGTCACCAGTGCCTCGACCACGACGTCCCCGCCGGCCAGGCGGCCGCCGGTCATGCGCGCAATCTCCGACAGTGCGATCGGCTTCATGGTCGCTCCTGCGCGCCGTGCGCTCGGGAGCCTTGCGCAGCGATGTGCGGCGCCCTGCCCTCCAGCGCCCGCTGCGCGACTTCGGTGTCATCAAACGGATGCCGCACGCCTTCGATCTCCTGATAGGGCTCATGGCCCTTGCCGGCGACCAGCACGATGTCGTCGGGGGCGGCCTGGCCGATCGCCTCGGCGATCGCGCGGCCGCGGTCGCGCTGTACGAGGATCTGCGCCGCAGGCGCGTCACCGCCGCTGGAGAAGCCGGCCATGATCTCGGCCACGATCGCGTCGCCGTCCTCGCAACGCGGGTTGTCGTCGGTCACGACCACCAGATCGGCATGGCACTGGGCGATCGCCGCCATCTGCGGGCGCTTGCCGCGGTCGCGCTCGCCACCGCAGCCGAACACGCAGATCACCCGCGCGGTGGCATGGGCACGCAGCGACACCAGCACCTGCTCGAGCGCATCCGGGGTATGCGCGAAATCGATCACCACCAGCGGCTGCGCGGAGCCGCCGGCGGGCATGCCGCCGCCGAGCCGGTTCATGCGGCCATGGATCGGCTGCAGCTGCGACAGGGTGCCCGCGATCTCCGCCGGCGCAACGCCCTGCGCATGCAACGCGCCGGCAACCGCGAGCAGGTTGTCGATGTTGAAGCGCCCCAGCAGCGGCGAGCGCACCGGGTGGCGTGCCCCATCCAGCACCAGCTCGAAGCCGATGCCGGCGCCGTCCAGTTGCAGGTCCTCGGCGCGCAGGCCGGCGCGCTGGTTGCCGCGGGAGCTGAACCCGATCGCGCGGACCGTCTCCGGCAGCCCCGCATGCAGCTGTCGGCCGAACGCATCGTCGAGATTGATCACCGCCGCCTGCAGCCCGGGCCACGCGAACAACTGCGCCTTGGCCGCGCCGTAGCTGGCCATGTCGCCGTGGTAGTCGAGGTGGTCACGGCTGAGATTGGTGAATACCGCAAGCTTGAACCGCACGCCGTCGACGCGGCCCTGGTCGAGTGCGTGCGAGCTGACCTCCATCGCCAGCGCCTGCGCACCGGCCTGGTGCAGATCGGCCAGCAATGCGTGCAGGCGCAACACCTGCGGCGTGGTGAAGCCGGTCGCGCGGACCTGGCCATACAAGCCGGCGCCGAGCGTGCCGATGGTGCCGGCGCGCACGCCGCGCAGCGCCCAGGCCTGGGCGAGCATTTGTACGGTGGAGGTCTTGCCGTTGGTGCCGGTGACCCCGACCACGCGCATCGATTCGCTGGCGCCGCCATGGAAGCGATGGCCGATCTCGCCCAGGCGCGCACGCAGGCCCGGCACCGCGACCGCATCGGCCGGCGCCGACACACCGTCCGGCAGCGGCGGCTCAAACAGGATCGCACTGGCGCCCTGCGCGCGTGCCTGGTCGACGAAGTGCAGCCCGTGCGCTCCGAATCCCGCGATGGCGACGAACGCGTCGCCCGCGCTGAGCTCGCGGCTGTCCTGCGCCAGGCCGGCGATGAGGAGGTCGGCGGGGATACCCGCCACGTCCGGCAGCAACTCGGCCAGCGGCATGGTGCGGCTCATTGCGCACCGCCTGCGGTGGACACCGCCGGCACCAGAGCGCCAGCGCCCGCGGCGACCGGGATCGGCGTGGGCAGCACCGGCCCGTGTCCGGGCTTGCCGTTGTTGACCTTCAGGCGTCTTGCATCCTCCGCGGCCTGCACCGCCAGCCAGGTATCGATGTCGTCGGGCGCGACGTCCATCAGCCGCAGCGCGCCCTCCATCACGTTCTTGAACACCGGCCCGGACACCATGCCGCCGTAGTAGCCGGTGGACGGGTCGGGATCGTCGATCACCACCGCCATCGAGAAACGCGGGTTCTCCACCGGCACCACGCCGGCGAAGAACGACACGTAGCGGCGCGAATAGCCGCCGGTGTCGTTGTACTTGCGCGCGGTGCCGGTCTTGCCGGCGACGTGATAGCCCAGGATCGCGGCCTGGGTGGCGGTGCCACCTTCCTCGGTCACGGTCTGCATCATCCGCATGACCTGCGCGGCGACCACCGGGTCGAGCACCTGCTCGGCCTGGTTGCGCTGACCCTTGACGAAGGTCGGCGCGATCAGGCGACCGCCGTTGCCCAGTGCAGCGTAGGCCATCGCGATCTGCAAAGGGGTCGCCGACAGGCCGTAGCCATAGGAGATGGTCGCCTTGGACGAGCCGCTCCAGTTGTCCGGATGGCTCAGCACGCCCGGAGTCTCACCGGGGAAGCCGCTGCCCGGGGCCTGGCCGTAGCCGAAGCCGCGGATGAACTCGTAGAAGTATTCGTCCGGCAGCCGGTCGGCGAGCTTGACCGCACCAAGATTCGAGCTTTTGGTGATCAGCCCGGTGACCGTCTGCACGCCGTAGTTGCGGAAGTCGCTGATGGTGTAGCGGCCCAGTGCCATGTAGCCCGGCGACACGTCGATGATGGTCTCCGGGGTGACCACGCCGGCACTGAGCGCGGCGGCAACGGTGATCGGCTTCATCGTCGAGCCGGGCTCGACCACGTCGGTGACCGCCCGGTTGCGGTAGGCGTCGGCGTCGCGCACGCCGAGCGCGTTGGGGTTGTAACTGGGCAAGTTGGTCATCGCCAGCACTTCGCCGGTGGCGATATCGAGCACTACCACCGAGCCCGCGGTCGCACCGGTGCGCATGAGGGCGTTTCGCAGTTCACGGTGCGCGAGGTACTGGATGCGCCGGTCGATGCTCAGGACCAGGTCATGGCCGGGCCGGGCCGCCTCGATCAGCTCGACGTTCTCGACGAAACGCCCGCGGCTGTCACGGATCACGCGCTTGGCGCCGGGGGTGCCGCGCAGCCAGTCGTCGAATGCCAGCTCCAGCCCTTCCTGGCCGCGGTCGTCGATGTTGGTAAAGCCCAGCACGTGCGCGACCGCCTCGCCCTGCGGGTAGAAGCGGCGGTACTCGCGCTGGCTGAACACCCCGGGGATATCGTGGGCGAGGATCGCGCGCGCCTGCAGCGGGTTGATGCGGCGCTTGAGGTAGATGAACTCCTTGTCGGCGCGCTGGCTCAGCTTGCGGGTCAGCTCATCGACCGGGACATCCAGCGCCCGGGCCAATAGCGGGACCTGACCGGGGTGCTTGAGCAACTCCTGCGGGTTGCCCCAGACCGACTCGACTGGCGTTGAGACCGCCAGCGGCTCCCC
>JAHWKC010000133.1 GCA_019348095.1 Pseudomonadota bacterium
TCGACAGTTTCATGATCTCGTCATCCCGTTGGGCAGGCACTCCGCTCGCCTTGATAGCTGACCGCGCCCACTGTGATCTCAAGTGAAGTGTGAGCTGTCGCTTCAGTACAGCGCGGCGATCAGCGGACAGGACTCGTCGCCTTGATGTGCCTGGCACTCCTTGACCAGCTTGGAGAGAGCCGACTCCATGCGCCTGAGATCCCTCAGGCGGGCCCGCACATCGGTCAGGCGCAGCAGGGCGAGTTCAGAGGCTTCACTGCAATGGGTGCCATCGGCCAGTTTCAGAAGTTGTGCGACTTCGTCGAGGGTAAACCCAAGCCTCTGCGCCGATTTCACGAACCTGACCCGCGCGACGTCCGCTGCGCCATAGCGGCGAATGCGCCCGGGGGGCTTTTTCGGTTCGATCAGCAGCCGTTTTCGCTGATAGAACCGGAGCGTTTCGACGGTGACCCCTGCTGCCCTGGCGAAGGCGCCGATGGTCAGATTTTGCGGGCTTGACATGAGGCTTGACTCCGTACTCGACTACGGAGGTACGGTAGCGCACCCAGCCGATATCCGAAAGAAAGGCCCCCCCTTGGACGAATCTCCTAGAGGTCGCAACGCACTGGCCGCCGGCGGCATCGCGGCCGTCCTCGCGTCCGTATGCTGCCTGGGGCCACTGGTGCTGGTCACGCTCGGGTTCAGCGGGGCATGGATCGGCAATCTGTCGGCACTGGATCCGTACCGACCGTTTTTCATCGGCGCGGCGCTGATCGCGCTGTGGTTCGCCTATCGCGGCATTTTCCGGCCGATGTCGGCTTGCCAACCGGGAGAGGTCTGCTCCGTGCCCGCGGTCAGGAGGGCCTACAAGATCCTTTTCTGGATCGTGGGCGCCCTGGTGCTGGTTGCGCTGGCGTTTCCCTATGTGGTGCCACTGTTGTACTGAAAGCCTATTGAAACAGGAGAGTCGCATGAAAAAGTTCGCCATCCTCATCGCCCTGGCAGCCGCTTTCGGCTCGCCCGCGTGGGCCGCAACTCGGACCGTCACCCTGTCGGTGCCCGGCATGACCTGTGCCACCTGTCCGCTTACGGTGAAAGCGGCACTCGGCAAGGTGGAAGGAGTGCTCGAGGCCAAGGTCACGTGGGAGCCCAAGGAGGCGGTGGTGAGGTACGACGACGCCAGGACCGACGTCGGCGCGTTGACCGAGGCGACCCGGAACGTCGGCTATCCCTCGACCGTCAAGCCTTGAGACGGCACATGGCCGAACCGACCGCACTACAAGGTGACGACATGACCTGCGCGTCATGCGTCGATCCTGTCGAAAACAGCCCGCTGCGCGTGGCGATCATCGGCAGTGGCGGTGCCGCAATGGCGGCGGCGCTGAAGGCCGTCGAACAAGGCGCGCAGGTCACCCTGGTCGAGCGCGGCATCCTCGGCGGGACCTGCGTCAACGTCGGCTGCGTGCCGTCCAAGATCATGATCCGCGCCGCCCACATTGCCCATCTGCGCCGCGTAAGTCCGTTCGATAGCGGCATTGAAGCATCGCTGCCGAAGATCCGGCGCGACCGGCTGCTGGCCCAGCAGCAGGCGCGCGTGGATGAACTGCGGCGCGCCAAGTACGAAGGCATCCTGGACGACAATCCGGCGATCACCGTGCTGCGGGGCGAAGCGAGTTTCCAGGACGATCATCGCCTGCTCGTGCGCCTGACCGATGGCGGCGAGCGTACGGTGGCGTTCGATCGCTGCCTGATCGCCACCGGCGCCAGTGCGGCGGTGCCGCCAATCTCCGGCTTGAGCGACACGCCGTACTGGACATCCACCGAGGCCTTGGCAAGCGAGATCCTGCCGCCCCGGCTTGCGGTCATCGGCTCGTCGGTGGTGGCGGTAGAGCTCGCTCAGGCGTTCTCGCGGCTGGGCAGCCATGTCACGATCCTGGCACGCAACACTCTGTTCTCCCGGGACGATCCGGCCATCGGCGAGGCGCTCGCCGATGCCTTCCGCGCAGAAGGGATCGAAGTGCTGGAACACACGTCGGTCCACCGCGTCCGTCATGCGGACGGGGAATTCACGCTGACCGCCGGGGATGGCGAGGTGCGCGCCGATCAATTGCTGGTGGCGACCGGACGCGCGCCCAACACACGCAACCTGGAACTGGACGCGGCGGGCGTGGTGGTCGATGCGCGGGGCGCCATAGCCATCGATCCAGGCATGCGGACCAGTGCGCCGCACATCTATGCCGCCGGCGATTGCACCGATCAGCCCCAGTTCGTCTACGTGGCCGCGGCCGCCGGTACCCGCGCGGCACTCAACATGACCGGCAGCGACGTCGTGCTCGACCTGACCGCCATGCCGGCGGTCGTATTCACCGATCCGCAGGTCGCCACGGTGGGCTACAGCGAGGCGCAAGCGCAGCGCGACGGCATCCAGACCGACGCTCGCCTGCTCAACCTGGACAACGTCCCGCGTGCGATCGTGAACTTCGACGTGCGTGGCTTCACCTGCTGGGTGTCCAGGCCGTAGCGCCCGAAGCTGGAGTGTTGATCCAGACCGCCGCGATGGCATTGCGGGCAGGCATGACCGTGCACGACCTGGCCGATCAACTGTTCCCGTATCTGACGATGGTGGAGGGTCTGAAGCTCGCGGCACAGACATTCACCAGGGATGTCTCGCAGTTGTCGTGCTGCGCCGGCTGATGGCCAGCTTGGCCCGCACACGGTCACTGCCGCGTCTCGCCACATAGGTCTCGGGAATAACAGCCGCCAGGGTCATCAGCAACGATCCGCCAGCGTTATGGAGAGCTGCCATGTTGAAACAGTACGATCTCGTAGTGATCGGTACCGGGACCGCCGCGATGGTTGCGGCTACGCGCGTACGCGCCGCGGGTTGGCGCGTTGCCGTCGTCGATTACCGCCCTTTCGGCGGCACCTGCGCCTTGCGGGGCTGCGACCCCAAGAAAATGCTCGTCGGTGGAGCGCGCGCCGCCGATCACGTACGTCGGATGCAGGGCAAAGGCGTGGCCGGAGACGTCAAGATCGATTGGTCCGAACTGATGGCGTTCAAACGTGGCTTCACCGATCCCGTCCCGGCCAAGCATGAACAGCGATACCGCGAAAAGGGGATCGACACCTACCATGGTCGAGCCCGGTTTACGGCACCGAACACGATCGAAGTCGGTGACGAGTCGCTGGACGCCAAACACGTATTGATCGCGTCGGGCGCGGAGCCGATCGAGCTGGGTATTGCTGGCGAAGAGTGCCTGATCACCAGTGAAGAGTTCCTGGCCTTGCCGGAGTTGCCGAAGCGGATCGCGCTTGTGGGCGGCGGCTATATCGCTGCCGAGTTCTCGCACATCGCGGCTCGCGCCGGTGCGCACGTGACCGTCTTTCAGCGCGGCCCACGCCTGTTGAACGGATTCGATCCGGACCTCGTCGGCTGGCTGATGGACTCGTTCGACACCATCGGTGTGGATGTGCGTCTGCAAACCACGGTCACTGCGATCGAAAAAACCGGCAGCGGCTACCGCGTGCAATGCACCTCGCACGATCAGACCTCGGCGGTCGACGCCGATCTGGTCGTGCATGCGGCGGGCAGAGCGCCTGCACTCGAATCGCTTGACCTCGAAGCGGCCGGACTTGCGCACGAGCACGGTCGCCTCGCCCTCAACGAGTACCTGCAGAGCGTGTCCAATCCTGCGGTCTTTGCGGCGGGCGACGCAGCCCAGGCAGGGCCGCCGTTGACGCCTGTGTCGAGCCACGATGCGAAGGTGGTGGTCGCCAACCTCCTTCATGGCAACCATCGTCGGCCGGACTACCGCGGCGTCCCGAGCGTGGTTTTCACGATCCCGCCCATGGCGACCGTTGGCCTGACCGAAGCCAAGGCTCGCGAAAGAGGATTGAAGTTCACAATGAAGTCGCAACGGACCTCGGACTGGTTCACTGCACGCCAGGCGGCAGAACCGGTCTACGGGTTCTCAGTACTGGTCGAGGAGGATAGCGACCAGATCCTGGGTGCCCACCTCGTTGGTCCGCATGCGGACGAGGTCATCAACCTCTTCGCGCTCGCGATCCGCCACGGGCTTACAGCGGCCGATCTGAAGAGCACGATGTTCGCGTACCCCACAAGTGCGTCCGACGTCGGTGCCATGGTTTGAGAACGTGTCTCCACCGACGAGGCCGCTACTATGAAGCGCATGCTCGCGGCGTCAGCCCTGGCTCAGCGCATTGGGCGTGCGCCCACTTTTTCGCACCGCTGGTTGCACCGGATGTTCAGCCTTCACGCCCCGCTACGGCGGCATGGAGTGTAGAATGCCGCACATGACCCGCCGTGGCCGCCACCGTATGCGTATCGCCCTCGTGGTGATCCTGAGCCTGCTATTCCAGCAGGTGGCGGTGGCTGCGTACGCCTGCACGTTGACCCGCATGCCGACCGATACGGTCGCCATGGCCGAGGCTTGCGAGCAGATGGGCATCAAGCAAGTCGAACAGTCTCCGGTGTTATGCGCCAAACATTGCGCGCCGGACCTGTCGATTGCCGCCGATCACGCCGCCCCCCCGGGTGTGCCGGCCCTGGCGCTGCCGCCGGTCGCCTTCGGCCTCGTGCTGGCACAGCACGTATCGCCTGTGATGCTCACGGAGGTATCGGTCGCCAGATCGGATCCTCCGGCGCGTCTGCGCTACTGCAGCTTGCTGATCTAGACCCCGAACGACGTCGTGAATCACGCCGGCGCACTGTGCGTCGTGCGTTGCTGACGCTTTCGTTCGGAGGTTCCATGCTGTTCCATACCCAGACTGTCTGTGTTGCGCGCTCGCTTGCTCGCGCAACCAGGATGTGCCCGCTGATTTTGCTGTTGGCGGTGCCGCTTGCGGCCTTCGCCGCGCCACCTGTGCTTTCACTGGAAGAGGCGACCCGCCTCGCGGTGGAGCGCGCCCCGTTGCTCGACGCGCACCGGTCCCAGATCGAAGCGGCGCAGCAGGAGTCCCGCCGCGCCGGAGCCCTGCCCGATCCGACCTTGGCGGTCGGCATCTACAACATGCCGGTCACCGGCACCGATGCGTTCGATGTCCAGGCCGACTTCATGACCATGAAGCGCATCGGCCTGCGTCAGGAGGTTCCGGCGCGTGCCAAGCGCGAGGCGCGCCGTTCGCTGGCGGCGCGCAATATCGACCAGGCCCAGGCCGATGCCCAGGCGGAGCATCTCCAGGTGCGCCGCGAGACCGCCGAGGCCTGGATCGATCTGTGGGCCACACAGCGCGAACTGCGCGAGCTGATAGCCCTGCGCGAGGAAACCGAACTGGCCAGCCGGCTGGCCCGCGCACGTGTGGCCGGCGGGACCGAGCCCGTGGCCGACGCGCTGGCCGCCGAAGCGGCATTGCTGGAACTGAACAACCGCATCGAAGCGGCGCGCGCGTCCGAGACGGCGGCGCAGGTGGAACTGGCCCGCTGGCTCGGCGAGGGGCCCCTGCTGTTCACCGATGAGGCGCCCGATTTCACCGCGCTGCCGGTGTCGGAGGCGCGACTGCTGGCTGCGCTGGACCGGCTGGGACCGCTGCTGCCGACCACGGCGGAAATCGAGGCCGCGGCCGCCGAGGTGGATCTTGCGCGCGCCGAGAAGCGACCTGACTGGAGCGTCGCCGCCTCCTACGGCCAGCGCGGCGGCGATCGCAGCGACATGCTGATGCTGGAGTTCGGGATCGAGCTGCCGCTGTTCACCCGCAACCGGCAGGACCGCGGCGTAGCCGCCCGCCAGGCCGAATACCAGGCGACGCTGGCGAGGCGGGAGGACCTGCGCCGCCAGCAGGCGGCCCGGATCCGCGCCGATGTCGCGCGATGGGAAGGATTCAAGGCCCAAGTAGCGCGTGACCGCAGTGCATTGCTGCCGCTGGCGCGGGACCGCGCCGCGACCGCGCTGGCGGCCTACCGCGCCGGTGCGCCGGTTCGACCGTGGCTGGATGCGCAGCGCGACGAGCTCGACATCCTGATCGACCACACGCAGCGGCTCGGGGCGCTTGGACGTTCCTGGGCCGCGCTTGCCTATCTGCTTCCGGAGGAACCGCAGCGATGAACTTCACCAATCGCATTGTCGTCATCGCGCTTTCGCTTGCCATCCTGGCCGGCGGCATCGGCGTGGGCTACTGGTGGGCAACCCAGTCATCGGCGCCATCCGCTTCCGGGACAGCGGCCAACGACGAGGCCCCCGCCAGCGAGCGGGAGGTCCTGTACTGGTATGACCCGATGGTGCCGGACCAGCATTTCGACCAGCCAGGCCCGTCGCCGTTCATGGACATGGAGCTGGTGCCCAAATACGCCGATGCAGCGACCGGGAGCGGTATCAGCATCGCCCCGGGTACACGCCAGAATCTCGGCATCCGCACCGTGGAGGTCGAGCGCGGCAGTCTCGCCGGCACGGTGAGCGTGCCCGGCACGATCGGCTGGGACCTGCGGCAGGAGCACGTCGTCAGTGCCCGGGTCGATGCCGTGGTCGATCGTCTGTTCATCAAGGCGCCGTATGAACCGGTCCGTGCCGGCGAGCCGCTGGCGACGATCCTGG
>JAHWKC010000134.1 GCA_019348095.1 Pseudomonadota bacterium
CTTCATCGCGACCCCCGGTCCGCGGCGGTGTCCCGCGCCGGAGGGGGCAAATCCACGCTAGGCTGCCGTTTCCACCCAACCCGCACAAGGACCCGCCCGATGGCCGTGAACCCAATTCCCGATGGCTACCACAGCGTCACCCCGTACCTGACCGTCGACGATGCCGCCGCCGCGATCGACTTCTACCAGCGCGCGTTCGGCGCCGAGGAGCTGTTCCGGCTGCCGATGCCCGACGGCAAGGGCGGCGAGAAGATCGCGCACGCCGAGATCCGCATCGGCGACTGCAACCTCATGCTTTCCGACGAATGGCCGGACATGGACGCGCTGGGGCCGAGCAAGCGCGGCGGCGCCACTACCGCCTTCATGATCTACGTGGCCGATGCCGACGCGGCGGTGCAGAAGGCGATCGACGCCGGCGGCAAGCCCAACGGCCAGGTCGAGGATCAGTTCTGGGGCGACCGCACCGGCTCGATCATCGACCCGTTCGGCCACAAATGGACCCTGGCGACGCATGTCCAGGACGTGCCGCCGGAGGAGCTGCAGCAGCGCATGAAAGCGTGGAGCGAGCAGCAGGGCGGCTGACCCCCCCGCTTCCGCGTTGCTGTAGGAGCGCCCCATGGGCGCGATGCTTTACTGCGACCGCCCCACCAACGGCATCGCGCCCGTGGGGCGCTCCTACAAAAAAGGCAACGCGCCGACGAACGCCAGATCAGTCCTCGTGGATCGCGGTGCCGCGACTGCCGTCGGGCTTGATCCAGCCGCGGAACATGCTGCCACTGTTGAACGGCATGGCGATGTTGCCGTCCCCGTCCAGTGCGATCGCCCCGCCATCGCCGCCGGCTGCCGGCACGATCTTGTTGACCACTTCGTTGGCAGCGACCTCCAGGCTGTCGCCGCGGTAGGCCACGCGCGCGCAGATGTCGTGCGCCACCGCGTTGCGGATGTAGAACTCGCCCCAGCCGGTGCCCGACACGCCGCAACGCTCGTCGGCCCAGGTGCCGGCCCCGATCACCGGCACGTCGCCGACCCGGCCCCACTTCTTGTTGGTCATGCCGCCGGTGCTGGTCGCCGCGGCGATGTGGCCGTGCGCGTCCAGCGCGACCGCGCCCACGGTGCCGAAGTACTTGTCCGGCGCGCCACCGAGCGAGGCCTGCTGCTGCGCCTTTTCCAGTGCGCGGCGACGGTGGTCGGTATCGAACCATTCGTTGGGCACCCGGGCGATGTCTTCGCGCGTGTCGGCGAACGCTTCCGCGCCATCGCCGGCCAGCATCACGTGCGGGCTGTGCTCCATCACCGCACGCGCCAGCTTGACCGGGTTGCGCACGGTGGTGAGCCCGGCCACCGCACCGGCGCGGCGGGTATGGCCTTCCATCACCGAGGCATCAAGATCGTGCCGGCCCTCGGCGTTGAACACCGCACCCTTGCCTGCGTTGAAACGCGGCGACTCCTCCAGCACCAGGACCGCCGCCTCGACCGCATCCAGCGCGGCACCGCCATCGGCGAGGATTGCGTGGCCGGCATCCAGCGCGCGATTCAGCGTGGCGTGCACGTCACGCACGTCAGCCTCGCTGAGTGCGTCCTTGGGCACGAAGCCGGCGCCGCCGTGGATCACCAGTGCGGTCTTCGGCCCGGCTTCGGTGGCCGGCGCGGACGTTGCTGGGTCGTGGGCGTGGGCGGTCATGGCGGTGAGGGCGAGCAGCAGGATCAGTAGGCGCATGGTGGGTCTCTCTTTGGCGTAGGCCGAGGATAACGCTGTCGGCCTCGTTGCGTATTCCTTCGGGAAGGGCCTCTCGGGATCTGTGGAGGGGCGAGATGGGTCTATTGACCTTGCAACGGCAACGGCAACGGCATGGTCGGGGTTGGTGGATTCAACTTCGGCGGAATGACGGACACCTGCGGCTGCCCCTGGTGCAGCAAGGCGAGGCGATCAGCCGTCGAAGCGAATGGTGGCGACGGTGCCCTCGCCGGCGACGCTCTCCAGGGTGACCGGCCAGCCAAAGCGGTCGCCCAGCCGCCGTACGATCGACAGGCCCATGCCCTTGGCGTCCTCGCGGGTGATGTCGACGCGGTAAAACGGATTGAACACCTTCGCCAGTGCCTCGGGCGTCATGCCGATGCCGCTGTCGCGCACCTCGATGCGCCGGGCGGCTATCCGGACCTCGATCCGGCCGCGCTCGGTGAAGCGCGCGGCGTTGGCCAGCAAGTTGCCGAGCATCACGTTGAGGACGTGCGGCGGTGCGTTCAATTGCGGACCGCCTTCATCGACCAGGGTCAGCTCGACCGGCTTGCCGACCAGCAGCGGACGCACGCGCTCGATCTCTTGGTCGACCACCGACCGGACCTCGAACGTTTCGCTCTGCATCGCCACGTCGGCCTCGCGCGCGAGGATCAGGAACGCGTCGATCACCGCCTCCATGTCGCGGCCGGCGCGTTGTATGCGGCTCAGCGAACGCTGCGCGCGCGCGGTGACGTCGGGGTCGGCCAGCATCAGGTCGGTGGCGACGCGGATCACCGTCAGCGGCGTGCGCAGCTCGTGGCTGGCATCGCGGGTGAAGTCACGCTCGCGCTGGACGAAGTCGGCGACGCGGTCGGCCAGGCCGCTGAGCGACCGCGCCAGCCGTCGGACTTCGGAGCCCGAATCCTCGGGCAGGTTGCCCGGCGCGATGGTGCTGACGTCCGGATCCCGCGGATCCCACTGGCGCACAACATTGGCCAGCCAGCTGACCGGCGCGACCAACCGCTGCGACAGCCGGTACGTCCGCCAAGTGGTCAGGTAGGTCGCCAGCAGCGACAGCAACAGCGAGACCAGGCCCATGTAGAGGATTGCGCGGTCGACCAGGGCCGAGGTGAATGTCACATAGAAGCGCCCATCGCTGCGCTCGTCCTCATCGATGTAGACCATCCGGCCCTGCGCGCGGTACGAATGCAGGCCCGGACCAAGCCTGCGCAACTGCGGCGGCAGGTCGGCGCTCGGCGCACCGGGGAGATCGAGATAGCCGGTGACGCTGGAGGTGAGCGGCAGCGGATGGCGCGGGTCGAGCCGATGCCCCGCCCAGAAGTCGTCGGCTTCGCGTTGCATGCGCTCGGAGAGCACGGCCTCGCGCACGACCAGGCCGGCCAGCAGGATGCCGCCCGAAATCAGGACACTGCCGATCAGCGCCTGCGTGATGAACGCAAGCCTGACCTTCCGTGCGAGCCCCTGAGCCATGCCGTCCCCCCGACGATCCGCTGCCGGCTCAGTCCGGTGGCTGCGAAATGTCGGCGACGCGGTAGCCCGCGCTCTGCACCGTGTGCAGCAGCTGCTTGTCGAAAGGCTTGTCGATGGTCTTTCGCAGGTTGTAGAGATGGCTGCGCAAGGTGTCCGAATCGGGCAGGCCATTGCCCCAGATCTCGCGCTCGATCTCCTGCCGGCTGACCACCCGCGGCGACTCACGCATCAGGATGGTCAGCAGGCGCAAACCAATCGGCGAGAGTTGCAGCTCGCTGCCGCTGCGGGTGACGCGCAGGCTGGCCGGGTCGAGCACCAGGTCGGCGACCTTGAGCACCTCCCCGCCGACTTGGCGCCGCTCGCGGCGGATCAGCGCGCGCAGCCGGGCTTCGAGCTCCTGGATCGCGAACGGCTTGATCAGGTAGTCATCGGCGCCGGCGGACAAGCCGGTGAGTTTTTCGTCGAGCGTGTCGCGCGCGGTCAGCATGAGTACCGGCGTGGACTTGCGTGCCTCCTCGCGCAGCCGCTTGCAGACCTCGGTGCCGTCCAGGCGCGGCAGCATCAGGTCGAGCACGATCACGTCGTAGCTGTTCTCCGCGGCCAGGCGGTAGCCGTCCAGTCCATCGGCCGCATAGTCCACTTCGAAGCCGCGCCCTTCCAGGTACTCGCCGACCATCTCGGAAATGTTGCGGTTGTCCTCGACGATGAGGACCAGACCCCCGTCCCGCGTGCTCTGCATACAGAGTTCTCCATACCTTCAGTTTTGTGAAGGGTGCCGAAGTCAGGGTTTACGCGTTGTGAAGATATGCCGCGGCGCGCGAGCGGGTCGGCGGAGATCCGGGGCGGTCGCGCGAGCGGTGCAAGGTGCGGCCGGCGGTCTGGGGCGGGCGATCGCGGCTGAAGCCGCTCCTACAGGGGCTGTTGCGGCGCGCCGTGGTCTTGGCGCTCGCGGGCTTTGGCCCGTTGCCAGTAGCGCTCCTGCGCGTCCAGCGGCAGCTCGGCGAGTGGTACGCCGTCGCCGGCGGCCAGGGCTTCCATCGCACGGAAACGGCGCTCGAACTTGATGTTGGCGTGGCGCAGCGCGGTGCCGACGTCGACCTCCGCGTGGCGCGCGATATTGGCGCAGACGAACAACAGATCGCCGATCTCGTCCTGCAGGCGCGCATGCGCCGCGCCGTCGTGGGGCTCGGCCGCCACGGCATCGACCTCGGCGCGCACCTCCTCGATTTCCTCGTGCAGCTTGGCGATCACCGGCGTCACCGAGGGCCAGTCGAACCCTACCCGCGCGGCGCGCTTCTGCAACTTCACCGCGCGTTGCCACTCCGGCAGGCCGCGGGCGATGCCGGCCAGCGCCGAGGCGTCGGTTTCGCCGGCGGCTTCCCGCTCGTCACGCTTGTGCTGCTCCCAGGCGCGGGTCTGCGCCTCGGCGTCCTCGACCGCGACGCCGGCGAAGACATGCGGGTGGCGCCGCACCATCTTGTCGCTGATCGCGGCGACCACGTCGCCAAATGCGAAGACGCCCTGTTCTTCGGCGAGGCGGGCGTGGAACACCACCTGCAGCAGCAGGTCGCCCAACTCGTCCTTCAACGCGGGCAGGTCGCCGCGGTCGATCGCGTCGGCGACCTCGTAGGCCTCCTCGATCGTGTACGGCGCGATCGTCGCGAAGTCCTGCTGCAGGTCCCATGGACAGCCTTGCTGTGGGTCGCGCAGCTTGGCCATGATCTCGATCAGGCGCTGGATGTCGCTCGCAGGTCGGTCGCTCATGTGGGTCCCGTAAAAGCGTTTGACGCGGATCAGGGCAAAAGGCGGATCAGGCAAAAATCGAGTTGGGATGCGGGGGCCCTGACGCCGGCGCCCGAACAGGCTTTTCTTGCTGATCGGTGGAAGCCGGATATCCATGCCGGACGATGCCGCGCATTGCACTGATCAGCAATTCCGTCGGCGCTTCACTTGTTCGCCTTACTCATGATTTCCTTTTGCATATGCCCTTCTCGCCTTTTTCGCTCTGATCCGCGTCAAAGGCTTTGCCCCACCCAATCGCGCCACGGCAGCGACGGGTCGCCCAGTGCGATGAAATCGCCGTTGAGGATCGTGTCGCGCTGGTTATAACGCAGTGGCCGGCCCTTGCGGTCGAGCACGCAGCCGCCGGCGGCCTCGAGCACGCATTGGCCGGCGGCGGTGTCCCACTCGCTGGTCGGCCCGAAGCGCGGGTAGACGTCCAGGCCCCCGCCGGCGAGCAGGCAGAACTTGAGTGAGGAACCGAGCCCCACCTCCTCGATTTCGCCCATGCGCGCGATGAACGCCTCGGTGCGGGCGTCGCGGTGCGAGCGGCTGGCGGCGATGCGCAGCGGCGCCGTGGCCGGTTTGCGCACGTGCAGCCGGGTTTCGCCGCGGTCGTCGCAGCGCAGCGCGTCCAGGCCGCGCCCGCCGTGCCAGAGCACACCGGTCACCGGCGCCTGGACCACGCCGAAGACCGGCTCGCCATCCTCGACCAGCGCGATATTGACGGTGAACTCGCCATTGCGCTTGACGAACTCGCGGGTGCCGTCGAGCGGGTCGACCACCCACAGCCGCCGCCACTGGCGCCGCTGCGCGGCTGGCACCTCGTGCGCGGCCTCCTCCGACAACACCGGGATGTCGGGGGTCAGCTGCGCCAGCCGGTCGACGATGCAGTGGTGCGCGGCGAGGTCGGCCGCCGTCACCGGTGAGGCATCGGACTTGCGCACCACGTCGAAGTCCTCGCCGTAGACGCGCAGGATCTCGGCGGCGGCCGCGCGCGCGATGCCGATGACGCCGTCGCGCAGTGCCTCGGTGATGGTGGTGCTGGGCGTCATTGGTGGTGTCTCAGCCATTCGCGGGTGATGAACAACGCCGCGATGCTGCGGCCTTCGGAAAAGTCCTCGCGCAGGATCAGCTCGTGCAACGCGTCGAGCTTCCACGGCACCGGTTCGAGCTCCTCGGGCTCGTCGCCCGGCAGGCGCTCGGGGTAGAGATCGCGCGCGATCACCAGCTGGGCCTGGTGGCTCATGTAGGTCGGCGCCAGGCTCAGCGCACGCAGTTCGATGAGCGAACGCGCGCCATAGCCGGCCTCTTCCTTGAGCTCGCGATCGGCCGCCTGCAGCGCGGTCTCGCCCGCATCGATGCGGCCCTTGACCAGGCCCAGCTCGTAGCGATGCATACCGGCGGCGTACTCGCGCACCAGCAGTACGGTGTCGTCATCGAGCAGCGG